>JALUUN010000568.1 GCA_027021325.1 Planctomycetota bacterium | reverse complement strand
AGAGCCTGGGTGCCGAGGACTTCGTCTTCGATCCCACGGACTTCTGGGATCCCTTCATCGGCCGCTTCGTCATCGCCAATTCCGAGCTGGCGAGCGACGGGGACTACCTCCTTCTCGGCGTCTCCAAGACCGACAACCCGAATGACGGCTGGTGGCTGTATCGCATCAAGGTCTCTCCGACCTGCAATTTCCCCGATTTCCCGAACTTCGGGATGAATGAGGACGCCTACTACATTTCGACCGACTGCTTCTCCGGCGGCGGCAACCGGGTCTTCATCTTCGACAAGAGCATTGTGTCGAACGGTCTCCCGATGTCGAGCGCGCCTTCCGTCCAGATGAGTCCGGGCTTCTACTCCCTGGGCAACACCAAGAACTACGACGCGGGATCGCCCCAGTACTTCGTGACCAGTTTCGGCCCGAACAGCGGCAGTGGCCTCACCTTGCGCGCCATCACCGACCCTGTGGGGACTCCGGTCCTGCACGAGTTCCAGATCAACACCACCAACTACAGCCAGCCTCCGGACGCCAACCAGCAGGGCTCCAGTTCCCGCCTGGATACGGTGGACCTTCGCATCAAGAACGGCATCGTCCGCAACGGTCATCTCTACGCCGTCCACACCATCGGCGCCGGCTCCGATGCCCGTGTCCGCTGGTACGACATCGATCTGCGTGGCTGGCCCACGAGCGGCCTCAACCCGCGCCTCGTCAACGAGGGCGAGGTGGACCACGGACCCGGCATCGATACCTTCATGGCCGACATCGGCGTCGACGCGTCCGGCAACATCCTGATCGCCTACAACCGCTCCTCGAACAACGAGTTCGCCTCGGTCCGGTCGGCCTGGCGGCTGGCCACGGATCCCCCGGGCGTCCTGCGCAACGCCACGACCAGCGTCACCTCCAACTCCGCCTACACCGGCGGCCGCTGGGGCGACTACAGCGGCGTGGACGAGGACCCTGCGGCTCCTGGAACCTTCTGGTTCCACCTCGAGGCGGCCCAGAACGGTGCCTGGTTCACCTGGGTGGGCCAGGACACCATTGATCCTTCGGCCCCGAGCCTCGGTGAACCGACGAACCCGGTAGCCGGCCAGAACACCGACATCAGTGTCTCCGGAGCCACCCCGGGTGGCAACGTGAGTCTGGCGGGCGCCGTCCAGTTCGGTTCCGCCGCGAACCCGGCCTGCGGCGCCCCCTGGGGCCTCGCCAACCCCCGCGTCGTGGCCAGTGCGGCCGCCGACGCCAACGGCGACGTGACCTGGACCCTGGCCATCCCGGCGAGCTTCTCCGGAAGGACGGTGCTGCTCCAGGCCGTGGACGAGACCACCTGCATCTACACGAACCCGGTCATCGTGGACATCCAGTAGGCGGGCGGCCTTGCCCCCGGGTGCCTCCGGGGGCTACCCTGCACCCTGCCCGTTCCCCGCGGGCAGGGTGCTCCTTCGTTCCCCCAGCCATGATCCGCTCGGCCTCCGGAGGGCTGCTGGCCTTCCTCCCGGTCCTCGGGCTGGCCGCCTGCGCGGCGGCCGGCGGCGGTGAGTCTGTCCCCCGGGCCGCAGCCCCTCGGCCCTCGCCGGCCGGGACCGGACCGGGCACCTCCGGCGGCCATGGCTCCGGCTTCACGGCTCACGAAGAGGCCGCCTGGCGCCCCGCCGACCCGGACATCGCCGTCGGACCGGGGCATCTCCTCACCACGGCGAACCAGGAGATCGCCTGGTGGACGCGAGCCGGTCGGCTCCTCGAACGGCACTCCCTCCTCGGCTCCGCCGGCTTCTGGGGTGCCGCCGGTGCCGGCGACTTCGTCTTCGATCCGGTGGTCACCTGGGACCCTCTGGGGCAGCGCTTTCTCGTGGCCGCCGCGGAGTACGCCGACGACGGTGAGTACCTCCTCCTGGCGGCCTCCTCTTCGGCCTTTCCCCAAGACCCGTGGATCCTCGTCCGGCACCGCGTCTCCCCGGGTTGCCGTCTGCCGGACTACCCGAATCTGGGCGTGAACGAGGAGGCGGTCCTGATTTCCTGCGACTGCCTCACCACCGGCGGCGCCCGCCTCTACGCCTGGGACAAGGCCGCCCTCTACGCCGGGACGCCCTCGCCGCCCATGGAGATCCAGCTCTCCAGCCACTGGCTGGCGGCCGCCAACACGACCTGCGCCGACCCGGGCCGCGATCCGGTCCTCCTCACCTCCTTCAGCGGCAGCCTCGAGGATCTCCTGCTCCTGGCGATCCGGGATCCCCTGGGTTCTCCCGTGGTGGAGGAGACCCTGGTCCCGGTTCCCGCCTTCGACCACCCGCCGGACGTGGACCAGGCCGGTACCAGTGTCCGCGTGGACGTCATCGACTTCCGCTTCAAGGACGCCGAGCTCCGCGACGACCGGCTCTACGCCGCCCACACCATCGGCGCCGACGGACTCGCCCGGGTCCGCTGGTACGCTCTCGACCTCCAGGGCTGGCCGGAGAGCGGCCTCCAGCCGGTGCTGGAGGAGGCCGGCGAGGCGGAGCTTCCCGCCGGGGTCCACGGCTTCTATCCCGACTTGGCGGTGGATGCGGATGGCAACCTGGCCCTGGCCTGGAGCCGCTCCTCCGCAGCCGAGGCGATCGGCGCCGAGGGCGCCCTTCGCCGCGCCGGCGACCCGCCCGGGTCCCTGCGCGGTCCCTTCTCCCTGGGGACCTCCACCGGCGCCTGGTTCGGGGACCGCTGGGGGGACTACCAGACCGTGGCTGCCGATCCTTTCGCCCCCGGCTTGTTCTGGACCCACCTGATGCTCCAGGACCAGGACCGCTGGCGCAGCCTCGTCGCGCCCCTGCGCATCGACCCCGAGGCGCCAGTGCTCCGGGGACCCGAGGCGGTGGGCGCCTCCTGGCAGTGGACCGTCGAAGGGGCCTCCCCGGGGGCCTCCATCCTCCTCGCCTGGTCCTTCGAGGCCGGAGCCACGCCGGCCGCCTGCGGCGCAGTCCTGTGGCTGAACGCGCCGCGCGCCGGGCCGCCGCAGGCCGCCGACCTGAACGGGCGGGCCGTCTTCACCGCCGCACCTCCCCCGGCCGCCGCCGGCCGCCGGCTCCTCCTCCAGGCCCTGGACCTGGACGCCTGCCGGACCACGAATCGCCTCGCCTGGATCCTCCCCTGAGCCTTCGGTCTCAGGCGAAGATCAGGATCCCGGAATAGAGGAGATTCATGGCGAAGCGGAAGACCGGAACGAAGATCTCCGGGAACACCGTCCAGGCCAGGATCAGGCCCAGGATGCCGACGAAGGGCTGACGCAGGGCTTCCTGGAAGGAGCGCGCAGCCGACTCGGGAAGGAGCAGGTTGACCACCGTCGCCCCGTCCATGGGCGGTAGGGGCAGGAGGTTGAAGAGGAGCAGGACGAGGTTCAGGGTGAAGAAGACGCTGAGGATCAGCGAGACCCCCGCCCAGGGCATGGCTCCCTCGCCGGCAGCCGGACGCGCCAGCTGCTCGAAGCTCAGCTCCACGGGAGGAGCGAGGCCGCCCAGGGCGAGGCCAACGCGGATCAGAAGGCCGGCCAGGAGGACCAGGACCAGGTTGGCCGCCGGACCGGCCAGGGCCACCTTGCCGGCCTTCCTCGGGAAGCGATGCGACCAGTTCGGATCCACCGGCACAGAAGCGAAACCCAGAGGCCAGCCCAGGAAGAACAGGGACAGGACCGGAAGGATGACCATGCCGAAGGGCTCCCGGCGAATATGCGGCGTCGGGTCGAGGCTGGCCTGCCCGCCGAGGTAGGCCGTCGGGTCGCCGAGCCAGCGGGCCACCCACGCATGGGCCCCCTCGTGGAAGCTCGTGGACAGGAGAAAGGCCAGGTACCAGGCCAGGAGTTCGAGGAAGTCGTTCATGAGGGGGGCGGCGGCCGCCGGCATTGTCCCACGGCGGCCCGCTCCCGGAGATCTCTCCCGGGAGCCGCCTTATGCTCCCCGCATGTCCGTCGCCGGCTTCCTACGCCGCTGGCACCGCCGCCTCGCCCTGGTCGTGGGCATCCAGCTGCTGCTCTGGACCGCAAGCGGTCTGGTCTTCACCCTGCGCCCGATCGAGGAGATCCGCGGTGAGCACCTGCTTCTGCCGGAATCCCCGCCTCCGGCGGCCCTGCTCCCTGCCGAGGCCGCGCCCCTTGAGATTCTGGCCGCCGGCGGCAGCCTCCAGGGCGAGTGGCGCCTGGCCTGGCGCCGCGGCCGGTGGCTGTGGATCCCCGGCGACGGCGGCCCGCCGCGGGACGCCCGGAGCGGCCGGCTCCTGCCGCCCCTGGAGCGGTCCGAGGCCGAGGCCCTGGCGCGCTCCCGGATTCGCGGCGCCGGCGCCGTCTCCTCCTCCACCCTCCTGGAGGCGAGCCCGGCCCGGGGCGAGTACCGCGGGGGCGCGGTCCCGGCCTGGAGAGTGGAGCTCGAAGGCCCCGAGGGAGCGCGCGTCTATCTGGACGCCTGGACCGGAGAGGTCCGGAGCGTGCGCACCGACGGCTGGCGCCTCTTCGATTTCTTCTGGGGCCTGCACATCCTCGACTGGAGGGACCGCGAGGACTTCCACCATCCGCTCCTGATCGCGGCCGCGATCCTCGGCGTCCTCAGCTCCCTCACCGGTCTCGGCCTGGGCCTCTGGATCCTGCGCGGCAGCCTCGCCGCGCGGCGCCGGCGCCGCCGGAGAACCTGACCGCCGCGGCCCGCGGCGGATCCTCTACCCTGCTGAGGCAGCCGCCGGTCCTGCCCCTCGCGAAGCAGGGCCGGCCGGCCGCCCTGTCCACGCTACCGGGCTTCCGCCTCCTTCCCGATCCCATGGCTCATCCCTCCCGCCGCCGTTTCCTCCATCAGACCAGCCGCCTCGCCGCCGCCGGCGCCCTGCCGGGCGCTCTGCGTCTCCCGGCCGTCCACGCCTCCGGCCTGGACACGATCCGCCTTGCCCTGGTCGGCTGCGGCGGCCGCGGCACGGGCGCCGCCGCCAACGCCCTGTCCGTCCCCGAGGGCGGACCGCTCCAGCTGGTCGCCGTGGCCGACGTCTTCGAGAACCGGATCCGCAATGCCTGCGACTACCTGGCGCGCGAGTTCCCCCAGTCCACGGACCTCCCTGAAGAGCGGCGCTTCCTTGGATTCGAGGCCTACCGTCAGGCCATGGACGTCCTGTCGCCGGGCGACCTGGTCATCCTGGCGACGCCGCCGGCCTTCCGCTGGGTGCACTTCCAGTACGCCATCGAGCGCGGCCTGAACGTGTTCATGGAGAAACCCGTGTCCGTGGACGCCCCCTCCAGCCGGCGGATGTTCGAACTCGGGCGCAAGGCCGAGGAGAAGGGCCTCAAGGTCGGCGTCGGCCTGATGTGCCGCCACTGTGTGGCGCGCGGTGAGCTCTACAAGCGCATCCGCGACGGGGCCATCGGCGATCTCGTGCTGCTCCGGGCCTATCGCAATGCCGGCCCCACGGCCAGCGCCGAGACCTTCCCCAATCCCGGTCCCCTGCCGGACCTCCTCTACCAGATCCAGCGCTTCCACGCCTTCCTGTGGCTGAGCGGCGGGGCTTTCAGCGACTTCCTCATCCACAACATCGACGAGTGCTGCTGGATGAAGGACGCGTGGCCGGTCGAGGCCAAAGGCACGGGCGGGCGCCACTACCGCAATGGCGCCATCGACCAGAACTTCGACCACTACGCCGTCGAGTACACCTTCGCCGACGGCGCCAGGCTGTTCCTGGGCGGCCGCACCATGCCCGGCTGCCATCAGGAGTTCGCCAGTTACGCCCACGGGGCCACCGGCTCGGCCATCATCTCCGCGGCCGCCCACGCCCCCTCGCGCTGCCGGCTCTTCCGGGGCCAGGACATGAGCAACGAGCGGGTGATCTGGCGCGCCCCCCGCCGGGAACCCAATCCCTACCAGCTGGAGTGGAACGACCTGATCCGGGCGATCCGCAACGGCGAAGCCTACAACGAGGTCCACCGCGGCACCATGGCGAGCCTCGTCACCGTCATGGGCCGCTTCGCCGCCCATACCGGCCAGAGGGTGACCTGGGAACAGATCCTGGAGCACGACGAGGAATTCGCCCCCGGCGTGGACCAGCTGAGCCTGGACGGGCCGAGCCCCCTGATGCCGGCCGAGGATGGCAGCTACCCGGTGCCGAAGCCGGGGCTCCTCAAGGACCGGGAGTACTGAGGCCATCCTCCCCGGCCGGCTCCCGTTCCGGACCGCCATCCGGAGCGGACTCTCTCTCGCGATCCTCGCCCCACTCCAGCCGGTGGGGATCGAATCCGCGCGCCAGGGTCGGCTTGACGATGGCGAAGTAAGGCGAGACGTCGAAGTCCCGGGGCGCGAAGAGACTGTGGTGGCGGATGTAGAGGACCTCCCGCCGCCAGGCCTCGCCGCGTTCCTCCCCCTCCCGCACCTCGACCTCGGGCAGGATGGGGTAGCGGACGGACTGGAAGGCCTCGGCAATCAGCGAGCTGCAGATGGCGCGGGTCGGATCGCCGCTTCCAATGGCCAGGAGCCGGCGCCGCCAGCGGACCGGCACCCAGGGCGTCTGAACCAGGTAGCGCGCCAGGTCCACGATGTTCTTGAGGTCGTACTTCTGGCCCAGGCGCGCCTGGGCATGCTCCAGGACCTGCTCCACCTCCTCGGGATAGAGGCCCACGGGCCGGCAGATCCGGGTGTGCATTCCGGCGTAACGGGACAGGGGCACGGTGCGCACCCCTTCACGGACGTCAGCCTCCAGAAGCGGCTCCGGCTCGCCACCGGCACCCTCCCGGGCCCGCTCCCAGCCGAGGAAAAGGGCCGCATGGGACCAACTCGACTGGGTCAGGTACTTGACCGCCCTGCTGAAGCGCGTGTTGCCCTCGACCAGCAGGACGTCGCCCGGCCGCAGGCAGGCACGCAGGTCCTCCTCCCGGCTGGTCGCCGGAACCCAGGCGTCCGCGAGGGGCTTGGAAAGGAAGCCCGCGAGCAGCCGGCCGGGGAGCTGGAGCAGGGACATGGGCGGAACGAACCGAGGCCAGTCTAGACCGCTTCGCCGCAGACGGCCGCCGGGGCGGGACCCGGGCGCCCGGCCGGGAGTTCCTCCAGGCGGTCGTCTGCGGCAGCGGTCCCGGCAAGACGGGCCCCGCTCGCCGCCACACCCTCCTTCCCCTGCCTGGGCCTTCCGAAAGGCCCGGAG
>JALUUN010000567.1 GCA_027021325.1 Planctomycetota bacterium | reverse complement strand
TGACGAGCTGATCCTGGACGGTCTGCTCAAGGAGGAGGAGCGGAAGAAGTTCTACCTGCACTACAACTTCCCGCCCTTCAGCGTCGGCGAGGCGCGCCCCATCCGGGGCACCTCGCGCCGGGAGTACGGGCACGGCGCCCTGGCCGAGCGCGCCCTCTGGCCCATGGTCCCGGACTATGACGACTTCCCCTACACCATCCGGCTGGTGAGCGACATCCTCGAGTCCAACGGATCCAGTTCCATGGCCTCGGTGTGCGGCGGCTCCCTGGCGCTCATGGACGCCGGCGTGCCCGTCCGGGGTGCCGTGGCCGGCATCGCCATGGGCCTGATCCAGGAAGGGGATCGCTACATCGTGCTCTCCGACATCCTCGGCTCCGAGGACCATCACGGCGACATGGACTTCAAGGTCGCCGGCACGCGCCGGGGCATCACTGCCCTGCAGATGGACATCAAGATGAAGGGGTTGTCGGACGACATCCTGCGCGAGGCCCTGGAGCAGGCCCGCGAGGGACGGCTCCATATCCTGGACCGGATGGACCAGATCCTGGCGAAGCCGCGCCCCGAGGTTTCGGTGCACGCGCCCCTGAACCTGATGCTCAAGATCCCGTCGGAGAAGATTGGCTTCCTGATCGGGCCGAAGGGGGCCAACATCCGGGCCATGCAGGAGCAGTACGGCGTCGACATCAACATCATGGACGACGACGGCAACGTCCAGGTCAGTGGCGTCCCCGCCGAGCGGGTTCACGCCGCGGCGGAGGCGATCCGGGAGATGACCAAGGAGATCCAGGTCGGTACCCGCTACCACGCCCGGGTGACCTCGGTGAAGCCCTTCGGATGCTTCGTGGACCTCGGCTATGGCCAGGAGGGGATGTGCCACATCTCCGAGCTGGATGAAGGCCGCGTCAACGAGGTCGAGGATGTCGTCCAGGTCGGCGACGAGATCGACGTCGTGGTCCTCAACGTGGATCCCGCCGGCAAGGTCCGGGTCTCCCGTCGGGTGGCGCTCCTTCCCGAGGAGGACGTGCCGGCGGCCATCGAGGCCGCCCGCCGGCCCGAGGGTGGGGGGCGCGACCGGGGCGGCCGCGACCGCCGGGGAGGCCGCGAGGACCGGGGCGGCCGAGGCGGCCGGGAACGGGGCGGGCGCGGCCGGGAACGCCGGGACGGCGCCCGCAGCCGCTGAGCGGCGTCTGCCGCCGGGGGCCCGGCGGGCCCCCGGCGGCTTTCCCCTGGCGAAGAGCCCCCCCGGACCGATAAAGGCTTGTGGTCCCGGGGCGCACTCCCGGACCACCCCTTGGGGTCCAGGGTCCCTGGGGCCTTCGCGGCTCCGATTTCCTGCTTTTTTTCCGTCCACGCAAGGGCTTGCTTGCGCGTTCTGGGGGGTAGAGTGCAACGCGCATCTGCTGCCCAGGGGGACCGTCGAATGAACCGCACGCTCGTGACTGCTGCTACAGGCCTGGCCCTGCTCGCCGGGATTTTTACTGGTGATCTCTCTGCTTCACA
>JALUUN010000566.1 GCA_027021325.1 Planctomycetota bacterium | reverse complement strand
CCGCCGCAGGAGCGCGACGCCTGGCTCAAGCACTGGATCGCCTTCGTCGAGCGGGAGCGCCTGCCGCGCTTCGTGCAGGAGGCCCGAAGCCGGCTCAAGCGCGCCGCCGAGAACCTCGCCCTGCAGCAGGCCTGGGGCCACCTCGAGAACGCCCTGGACCGGGGCCGGCACGAGGGCCCGGTCCTGGGCGCCTGCGTCGTGCGGGGCGGCAAGCTCATGCTCGCCCTCCTCGGCCCCGACGGGGAGCTCCAGCGCAGCACCGCGTTCCCGGCGAAAGCCCGGGACCTGGGCGAGCGGCTCCTCAAGTTCCTCGGCGAGGAGCGGCCGCGCCTTGCCGCCTTCCAGGCGGACGGCGCGACGCGGGCGGTCAGCCCGGCGGTCCTGGAGGCCCTGCGTTCGGCCGCCGAGGGCAAGGTGCGCAGCAGCCTGATCCCGGTGGCCGTGGTCAAGACCATGCTGCGGGAGGTCGCCCGCCGGCCCGGGGAGACGCACCTCACCCACGACGAGCGCCAGGCGCTCCTCCTGGCCCGCCTCGCCTGGTCGCCGAGGGAGGCCGCCTTCCACACGCCGCACATCGTCCGTGCCTGGATTCCCTTCCGCGGGGAGATCAACCACCGCCGTCTGGAGCACTTCGAGATCACCTTCCTGCGCACCCTCCTGGCGGAGCGGGGCGTGGAGCTGAACGAGGGCGGGCGCGACCTGCTCAAGCTGGTGCCCGGGATCGACGCCGACGGCGTCGAGTACGAGCGCTCGACGGCGCCCTTCCGCAGCCTCGAGGACTTCCAGGCGCGGATGGGCCTGGAACCCCGCCACTGGCGGGCGGCGGGCTGCTTTCTGCGCGTGCGCGGCGGGGACGAGCCCCTCGACGCCCGCTCCCTGCATCCCTTCTACTACACCGTGCTGCGGCGCGCCCTGGAAGCCGCCTCCTCCACCGAGGGTGGTGAGGGGGCGTCTTTGCGCCTCCAGGACCTGCTCAAGGAGCCGGCCCGGGTCCAGGAGCTTTCCTGGGAGCCGATCCTCGAGGAACGCGGCTGGAAGCCGGCGGTCGTGGAGCTGATCCGCTCGGGGCTCACCCGCGGCCGCCGCCCGCGGCGCGGGCCGCGCGCCCCCCAGGGCATCCGTCTCGAGGCCCTGGAACCCGGCGCCACTCTCCGCGGCACGGTCACGAGCATTCAGCCCTATGGCGTCTTCGTGGACGTCGGCGCACGACGCGAGGGCCTGGTCCATGTCAGCGAGGTCTCGGACACCTTCGTGCGCGACCCCGCCGAGGTTCTGCAGGTCGGCCAGGAGGTGACGGTCCGGGTCCTGGCGGTGGACGTGGAGAAGCAGAAGCTGCGCCTGAGCATGCGCAGCGGCGAGCGCGAGGAGCGTCCCGAGGGCGAGGGCCGCAAGCGCCGCGCTGGCGAGGGCCGGCGCCAGGGCGGGGGCCGGGGCGGCCCCCGGGACGGCCGGCGCGGGGGCCGGCGCGGACGCCGCGACCGGGACGACTTCGAGCCCGGGCCCGACCCCAGGGCCGTGACCGAGGAAATCGACCCCACGAACCCCTTCTACCGCTTCTTCAAGGAGCACGGCCTGCCGGGGCAGCCCCGGGAGGACGAGGCGGCGGCCCCGGCCGGCGGCGGGGAGGCTGCCGAGGAGACCGGACCGGAGGGTGCTGCTTCCTGAGGCCCGCGCCCTCAGAGGCGCCGGACCAGGACCTCGGCGGGGAGCTCGAGTTCCCGGAGCAGGCCGCCGGCCTCCTGCAGCCAGCGGCGGCCGTCCTGGGTGTAGCCCTTGGTCGGGCGCAGGGCCGGCGCCCGCCTTCCGAACCAGGCGTTCCACAGGTCCATGAGGCGCTCCCTTGTGTGCTTGGCCGCGAGGCTCGCCAGGGCGACCGGGAAATGCCGGTCCTCGGCCTCCTCCTGGAAGCGGATCTGGATCTCGCGCCCTCCCTGGTGGAGGGTGTAGGCACTGCCCCGCGGCCCTTCGCCGTGGACCTCGATGGCCTCGGGGGCCAGGCTGCGCTCCAGGAGGTCGCGGTAGCGGGTCCGCGCCCCGTGTCGGTCCACCTCGACGCGCAGGGGGGCGCCGGCGGTCTCGCGCAGGAGGTGGCGCAGGACCTCGGCGACGGCGGCGAAGTGGGCTCCGGCCTTGCCGCCGTGGCGGTCGAGAAGCCGGTTCCACTCCACCGCCGGCACGGCGCGGGCGCCGAAAGCGGCGAGGTGGGCGCCGCCGCGGCGCAGGTGCCGATCCAGGGCGGCGGCGTCGAGGCGGGCCCGTTCGCGGGAGACCGTGGTCCCGAGGGGATGATCCAGGTCACGCAGCCAGGGGGCCCGCTCCCGTTCTCCGCTCCGGCCCGAGGGCGGCTCCTCCACCCAGGCCCGGAGGTCCCGCTCCCAGCCCGGGGAGGCCGGGCGCAGGAGTTCGCGGAAGGCCAGAACCGTCCGCTCCATGCGCTCGCGGCCGCGGGGGCCCTGGTTGACGCGCTTGCTGTCGTCCACGCGCAGGCGCCGGTCGCGGCGCCCGGGCCGGCGGGCGGCGGTCTCGCGCAGGACCTCCCAGAGGTCGGTGCCGGGGGAGGGCACGCGGAAGCAGGCGAAGCCGACGGTCAGCGGGCCGAGCAGGGGCCCGTAGCCGGCCTCGTCCACTCCCGCCAGGAACACGGTGGCTCCTCAGCGCTGGCGCCCGGCTTCGCCGACGGCGATGGGGGCGTCGGGACGGCGGCTCAGCCAGAGGTAGAGGCCGACCGCCAGAGGCAGGACGGCGAGGCTCAGCATCTGGCTCGTGGAGAGGAGGAGCTGCGGGTAGATGCCTTCGACGCCCTGATGCAGGGCCTCCTGCCAGCGGTCCGGCAGGATTCGGCCTGCAGGGTCGAGGAGGCCGAGTTCGCGCAGCCTCTCGTGGACTTCGGCGGGAGAGCGGCCCGGCAGGAAGATGCCCTTGCGGGCCTCCATGTCGAAGCGGAAGGACTCGATGAGGAAGCGCAGGACCGCGTAGCCGCCGAGGAGCACGCAGAAGACCTGGCCCCGGAAGCGCCGGCGGCGAAGCAGCCAGAGGCCCAGGAGGCAGAGGCTGAGGGCCTTGAGGCTCATGTAGATCTGGGTCGGATGGATCGTGAGTCCGGCCAGGTACTCCGGGAACAGAGAGCCCCGAGGCAGGGGATCGGGGACGCGGATCGCCCAGGGCACCGAGGTCGGCCGTCCGTAGTCGTCGCCCACACAGAGGCATCCCCAGCGGCCGATGGCCTGGCCGAGGAAGCCCGCGGTGAGGCCGTAGTCGGCGGTCTGCCAGGGATGCATGCCGTACCGGCGGACCTTCCAGAGGCCGAGCAGGGCGGCTAGAATCAGCCCTCCGTACATGACCAGGCCTCCTTCCCAGAAGGCCAGGATCTCGCCCGGGTGCTCCAGGAAGTACGGCAGGTTCACCAGCACATAGGCCAGACGCCCTCCGCCCAGGACTCCGAGGAGGATCCACCAGGCCAGGTCCGGGATCCGCTGCGGATCCCGCTCGGGATCGCTCCCGTAGCGCCGGGCCAGGCGGGTGGCGAAGGCGATGCCCGCAACGAAGCCCAGGGCCACGAGCAGACCGAAGGTGGTGAGCGGCCGCTCCGCGCCGAACAGCTTGATCCTGAACAGTTCCGGAAACACGCGCGCATCCTAGCAGTCCGCCGGCCCCGCCGTCCCTTTCCTCCCATGACCCAGGAGACCTCCGCTCCCCCCCGCCCGCAGCCGGTGCGGGTCCTCTTCGAGGGCCGCTACCGGAAGTTCGTGCGCGACCTGCCGCAGACCATCTTCTACTGCCCGGAGTGCAAGGGCCGCGGCTGCGAGCGCTGCGAGGGCTATGGCAAACTGACCCGCGACTCGGTCCAGGAGCTGATCGCCCGCGTGGCCATGCCGCGCTTCAAGGCGCGGCGCAACAAGTTCCACGGCGCCGGCCGCGAGGACGTGGACGTGCGCATGCTCGGCGGCGGCCGTCCCTTCGTTTTCGAGGTCCTCAAGGCGCGGCGGCCCATGATCTCCCTGGAGGATCTTGCCGCCGAGGTGAACCGCCGCGCCGAGGGGCGCATGGAGATCTTCGACCTGCGCTATTGCAACCGGAAGCGCGTCGTGGAGATCAAGGAGGCGCGTTGCCCCAAGGAGTACGCCGCCCTGGTCCGCTTCGAGAAGGAGGTTGCCGGCGCCGAGATGGAGGAGCGCCTGCAGCGCCTGCAGGAGCGCGGCCGCGTGCCCATCGTCCAGGAAACGCCGGAACGTGTCGCCCACCGGCGCGCGCGTCTGGAGCGTGAGCGCTGGATCGAACTTGCCGGCTGGGAGCGGGAGGAGGCCGGCTGGCGCCTGCGGGTGCGCTCCGCCCACGGCACCTACATCAAGGAGGCGGTCAGCGGCGAGGGCGGCCGCACCCGGCCGTCCCTGGCCGGGCTCCTCGAGGCGCCCTGCCAGTGCGTGGAGCTCGACGTCCTGGAGATCCTGCCGCCCGAGCCGGTCGAGGAGGAACAGGCCGGGCCGGGGCTCAGCCGCTGAGGGTGGCCGGAGCGTCGCCCAGGACCACACCAAGGATCGTGCCTTCGGCCGCCACGCGGCCGTCCCCGCGCAGGATCTGGCCGCCCCACTTGAAGACGCCGCGGCGGCGGTTGCCGCTCAGGACGCGGCCGGCGACCCAGAGATCGGTCCCCGGCTCGATGGCGTCACGGAAGCGCATCTTCTCGATCCCGCCGAACCCGATGAAACGTCCCTGGCCGAGCTCCATCTGCAGACAGGTGTGGAGACCGCCGGCCTGAGCCAGGCACTCGGCCTGGAGGACGCCCGGGAACAGAGGCTTGCCGGGGATGTGCCCGCGCACCCAGAACTCGTCGGCGCGGACGCGGCGGAAGGCTACCAGGAGGTTCTCCCCGGCGGACCAGTGCAGGACCGCGTCGATCTGGACGAACTCGAAGCGCTGCGGGTTGTAGGCGTCGATCTCGGCGCGGCCGAGGAGGATCCGGTCCGGCGGGTGGTCCCGGGGATCGATGAGGGGGCGCGGCACGGGGAGGCGCTCAGGCGGTGGGGGCGGCCCGGGGAGAGCCCGCTCGCCGCCAGCCCCCGGCCCGGAAGACGAGGATGATAGCCGCGAGCTTGAACAGGTTGGAGAGGTTCAGGGCCCACCAGGCGCCGGCCGGGCCCAGCCCCAGGGGCCAGGCCATCCACCAGGCCAGGGGGATGCGCAGCAGATTCCCCGTCAGGGTCGTGAGGGACATCAGGAAGGTGCGGCCGGCGCCGGCCAGGGCCTGCTCCAGGACCGACTGCGCCGCGGTCACGACCTGGGTCCAGCCGACCACCCAGAGGTACAGGCCCGCCTGCTCCAGGACCGCGGCGTCGTCGGTGTAGGCCGAGGCGAGGAAGTGCGGGGCACCGAGGAAGAGGGCGCTGGCCAGGGCCGCCAGACCACAGCTCATCCACAGGCAGGCGCGCACGGCAGCGCGCGCGCCTGCGAGGTCGCCGGCTCCGAGACGCCGGCCGACCATGGAGGAGACGGCGACGGCCGGGCCCATGAGGGCGCAGTAGCTCAGGGCCTCGACGCCGTTGAAGGCGACGCCGAAGCCGGCCTGGACGGCGGGTCCGTAGCTCGTGTGGAAGGGCTCGATGGTGAGCTTCAGAACGCCCAGGAAGGTGATGGCGTAGCCGGCCGTGGAGAGGCCCATGGGCGCCCCGATCCGGAACATGGGCCCGACCGTGGCCGGATCCAGGGCGTTCCGGATGCGCGGCCGCAGTCCGTCGCGGCGCGCCAGCAGCAGCATGCCGAGGATCGCCGCCGTGCCCCGGGCCAGGCCCGTGGCCAGGGCCGCGCCGGCGACGCCCAGGGCCGGGGCCCCCAGGCGGCCGTAGATCAGGACCGGGTTGAGGAGGCAGTTCAGGACCAGGGACAGGCCCGAGAGGAGCATCGGCGTGCGCGTATCCCCGCGGCCGATGAAGAGGGCGTCGGTCAGGGGCTTGAAGGCGATGCCCGGCAGGACCAGGTAGATCGTCCGCAGATAGTCCCGGGCCAGGGCGGCGACCTCGTCGCGGGCGCCGCCCAGTCCGACGAGCCAGGAGGCGTTGGCGTAGCCGAGGAGGCCGAGGCCCAGGAACCAGAGCAGGCCGGAGCCGTAGGCGGCGGCGACGGTCCGCTCCAGGGCCGGGCGGTCGCCGGCGCCGGTGAAGCGTGCCACCCGAGCCAGCACCCCCGTCGTCAGGGAGGTGATGAAGGCGAAGTTCAGGATCAGGTGGAAGCTCGTGACCCCGAGGGCGGCCTGGGCCTCGGCGCCGAGTCCCTGGACCCAGTACTGGTCCACCACGCGGTAGCCGGCGTGGAGGAGGAGCAGGAGGGTGGCGGGCCAGGAGAGGGACAGGGCCTCCCGCCAGGTGCTGACGGGGGGCCGGTGCCCTCCTGCGGCCCCTTGCCGCACCTCAGCCGCCCCTCCGGGCGGCGCCCGCGCGGACTTCGAAGCGAAGCTCCAGAGGCTCCTCCAGGCGCAGGGTGGCGCGGCGCTCGGCACGGCGGTAGCCGGTGCCGTAGACCCGGAAGACGTAGTCGCCCGGGGGCAGGTGGGGGAAGACGGCGGCGCCTTCCTCATCGGTGCGTACCTGGCTGCCGTAGGCGCGGCCCTCCGAGACGAGCTGGAAGGCGGAGACCCGGGCCCCGGGAACGCCCTCGCCGCTCTCCGGATCCACGACCCGGACCCGCGCTCGGCCGGTCCGGGGCACCGTGAGCTCGACCCAGGCCTCAGCGCCGCCGAGCTCGACCTCGGCGGGCCGGCCGAGCCAGGAGCGCGGGTCGCCGGCGTAGACGCGGTAGGGGCCGGGCTGGAGGCTGCGGATCTCGAAGCGGCCCTCGGCGTCGGTGCGTGCGCTTCGCGGCCGCGGCCGCAGGGCCGCCTCCTCGACGATCCGGACCGCGCTCACCGTCAGATCCACCGCCGGCGAGCCGGTCTCGTCGCGGACCACCCCGAAGAGGCGGTTGTCCGGCTCCAGGGTGAGGACCAGGTGCACGTCGGGGCGCCGCGGGCCTAGGCTCAGGAGGACCTCGATCTCCTGGAAACCGGGTTCCCGCAGGCGCAGGCGCCAGTCGCCCCAGGGCACCTGTTCGAAGCGGAAGTCGCGCTGCTCGGGGCTGCAGGTGGTGCGCTGCACGCCGTCGGTGGCC
>JALUUN010000565.1 GCA_027021325.1 Planctomycetota bacterium | reverse complement strand
ATCGGTGCCGAGGGGCGCAGGCGCAGCGCCTTCCAGCGGCCGATGCGAACCGCCTGCTGCCGGCCGGCGTGTTCCCAGTAGAGGTAGTCGTGCTCGCGCTGCTCCTCAGGCCGGCCCAGAAGAGTCGGCAGGAAGCTGATGCCGTCGGTGCAGACGCCGGGTTCGACACCGGCCGCCTCGCACAGGGTCGGCAGGACGTCCCAGAAAGCCGAGACATGGGCGCTCACGGTGCCCGGCGGGATACGCCCGGGCCAGCGTGCGATCATGGGCACGCGGATGCCACCTTCCCAGACCTGCGCCTTGCGGCCGCGCAGGCCGCCGGTGCTCTGGAAGAACTCGAGGTCCACGCCGCCGACCCAGGAGGGGCCGTTGTCGCTGGAGAACATCACCAGGGTGTTCTCGGCCAGGCCGAGTTCCTCGAGGAGGTCCAGGAGGCGCCCGACGTCGCGGTCCATGCGCGTGATCATGGCGGCGTAGGCCGCCCGCGGCGTCGGGTGCGGGAGGTAGCCGCGGCCCCCGAGGTAGGGCTTCTCCTCGAAGGCGCCCTCGTATTCGGCCAGGGAGTCCTCCGGAACCTGCAAGGCGAGGTGCGGGACCGGCGTGGCAAAGTAGAGGAAGAAGGGGCGGTCCCGGTGCTCGCGCACGAAGCGCAGGGCCTCCTCGATGAGGAAATCGGCGGCGTAGTCCCGGCCGCGGAAGGGCGCGTAGGAGGCCGGGTCCAGGGGATCCGCATCGGGCGGCAGCTTCTGGTGCGGGAAGAAGGGCTCGTTCTGCAGCGGCACTTTCTCCCCGTTGCGCCAGAGGTGTGTCGGATAGTAGTTGTGGGCGACGCGCTGGCAGATGTACCCGAACCAGTGGTCGAAGCCCTGCCGGTTGGGATCGCCCTCGCTCCCGGTCCAGCCCAGGCCCCACTTGCCGATCGCTGCGGTACGGTAACCGGCTCCCTGCAGGATCTCCCCCAGGGTCACGGTCTGGTCGGGGATCGGGCGCTGCCCCTCCAATTCCGGGTCGTGCCAGACATCGCCACGCTCTCCCATCTCGTCGTTGTCGCGGATGGCGGCATGACCGGTGTGCAAGCCGGTGAGCAGGGTGCAGCGGCTGGGGGCACAGACCGGACTCCCCGAGTAGTGCTGGGTGAAACGCATGCCCTCGGCCGCCAGCCGGTCGAGGTTGGGCGTCCGGATGCGCTCCTGCCCGTAGCAGCCGAGCTCGCCGTAGCCGAGGTCGTCGGCCAGGATGTACACGAAGCTCGGCGGCCGCTCCGCATCCTGGGGCGCGGCAGCCAGGATCAGGGCAAGGGCGAGGCTCAGCATGCCGTCAGTCCTGGGAGGATCCGGCGTAGCCCAGAGCGTCCAGGGCCGTCTCCATTGCCGGACTCAGCTTCATGCGCCGGCTGTAGCGGGTGATCCGGTCCACGGGCTCGAAGGCGCCGCGGGCGCGCAGCTCCGCCTCGGCGCGCTCGCCCAGGGGGTGCTCGGCGAGCTGCTGGACCCGAATCGGGTCCAGTTCCCCGGGATCCTCCTCGAGATCATAGATCTCGCCCGCGCCGGCCTTGAGGTCCCAGTGCACCTTGTACCGGCCCCGGCGCCAGGCCCGCTTCCACGCGGCCTGCAGGGTGTGGTGGTGCAGGTCCAGGACGATGGAGCGATCGGTCGGCTCCCGGTCGAAGATCATGGGCAGCAGGCTCTGGCCGCGGCGGTCCTTCCAGACCGGCACGCCCGTGAGCTCCAGGAGGGTCGGCGCCAGGTCGTAGAGGGGGACGCTCCAGGGGATCCGCTTGCCCTCCGGAAGCAGCCCCGGCGCCCGAAGGATCATGGGGATGTGGGTGACCTCCTCGTAGAGGTTCTTCTGGTGGCCGCGTTCGCCGTGCTCGCCGAACGCCTCGCCGTGGTCGGCGGTGACGACGAAAAGCGCCTCGTCGGCGATGCCCCAGGACTCCAGGATCCGGAACAGACGCTCGATCTGGCCGTCGGTGTAGCGCACCTCGGCGTCGTACAGGGCCTCGAAGGCGCTGAGTTCCTCGTCGCTGTAGCTGCGGTTGCGATCGATGAAGTGGCTGCCGTCCACCGGGCCGTCGTAGTCCGGGAGGAAGGTCTCGGCGAGTTCCGGCGGCGGCGCGTAGTCGTAGTGCGGATCCCAGAGGTGGAGGAAGAGGAAGAAGGGCTCCTTCCAGCGATCGTCCTCCGCGAGCCACTGGCGGGCCAGGTCCACGACACGCTCCGAGGTCAGGCGGTCGGCGTGGGCGAGGTTGTGCAGGCGCATGAGGCGCCCGCGGCTCTCCGTGTCCTGGATGATGGCCGCGGCCTCGAGCTGGCGCAGGTACTCGCTCGATGCCTCATAGGTATCGAAGCCCTGGCCGAAGCCCCACTCGGGGTGCAGGAAGGGACCGCTGAAGAAGCCGGCGGTGGCGTAGCCGGCACGCTGGAAGCGGCCCGCGAGGTGTTCTGTCCCCTCGGCCAGGCCGAACAGCCGGTTGCGGACGCCGTGCTCGAAGGCGTCCATGCCGGTGAGCAGGGAGACATGGGCAGGAAGGGTCCAGCAGGTACTGGACTCGGCCTCCTCGAAGAGCACTCCCTCCTCGGCGAGGCGCTGCAGGAAGGGGGTCGTCGGCTCGTCGGTGAAGCGCGCCTCGTAGCCGTAGGGGGTGCAGTGGTCGGCGCGCAGGCAGTCCACCGAGATGAGAATCACCGGCCGGCCGCTCGAGGGCAGCGGGCCTTCCCCGTCGTCCCGGCCGCAGGACGGGACGAGGACCAGGACGGTCAGGAGGAACAGGCGCTTCATGCCCGGAGGGCGGGGCCAAGGAGCCGCAGGCCGCGGCGCCAGGAGGGCCTGCATTCGAAGGTCAGCAGGGCCGGCCCCAGGCGGTCCAGGGTACGGTGGTCGGGCCGCCAGAGGGCCTTGGGGCGCAGGCGGAAGGGCGCCCGCAGGACGGATTTCTCGGGACCGCGCAGGAGAAAGGTGTTGTGCACGACGCCGATGCCCGAGCCGATGTCCGCGAGGCTGTGGCCGGGCCAGGCGCCCCAGGAAGGACTCATGAGCCCGAAGAGCAGGCCGGCCCAGGCGTTCACCGCCACCCCGCCGTAGCGCAGGCGCGCCAGGACCTCGTCGAGGCCGGGGCCCAGACGGCGCTCCGTCCGCGGATCCACCAGCAGCATGCAGCTCAGGGTGCCCCAGAGAACCTCGTTGCAGAAGTCCGCGGCGGCGAGGAGGAAGGAGAGGGCGTCCGGGGCGGGCAGGCGGGTGACGCCCAGAACACCGCAGAAGGCCTCCTCGCGATAGAGACGCTCCCCGGGCCGCGGCGGCAGGTCCGGAATCAGAGCCCAGGGCGGGTCGGCGGCACCCAGGAGTTCAGCGCCGGGGTGGTCCTCGAGGAGGGCGCGGTGGCGTTCGCGGGCCCCCGGGTACCAGGCGCGCCGCGGCGGCGCCCGGCGCAGAGCCTCACGCAGGGCGTCGAGAAAGATCCCGGCCTGCTGCCAGCCGGCCGGCAGGACGAGGACCTGGGCGGCGTTGCAGTTGTGGTGGGCGTTGTGGGTGACCATCCCCGCCACCGAGGCCGCCTGTGCCGCCAGTTCCGCCCGTGTCCAGCGCCCCGGCGCGACGATCACCGGGGTCACGCAGCCCAGCTCCGAGGTCAGGATCTTGCCCGCCACCTCCGGGCGCGGGCGGCCCTCGGCCTTGCGCCGCGCCTGTTCGTCCGAGTCGGCTCCCCAGACGATGGCGTCGTGGGTCCGGTCGCTGCCCGTGAGGTGGATGGCCTCGATGCGCGGGTCGTCCGTGAGGCGGCGGCCGGTCTCGGGGCCGCCTCCGGTGATGCGCAGGAAGCCGTCCCGGATCAGGGGCTCCAGGACCTCCTCGAAGACGGGGCGCAGGCTCTCCTGGACCGGGTTCAGCTTCAGGACGCAGACCTGGTGGTCCACGGCCATGCGCGTCATCAGGTCCGTCGGGGGGATGGCGCTGATGTTGCCCGCCCCGAGGACCAGACCGAGGCGCGGCGGGCCGCCGGCGGGCCCCTGCTCGATCGGCATCCCGGGCGGCAGCCAGACCTCCGCGCGGACGCCGGGCAGGAGGAACCGGTCCCAGGCCTGCGCGGGAAAGACCCGGACCGCCGTCCTCCCTCCCGGCGCCGGCCTGGGACCGGGCAGGGCCGGGCGGCCGGCCTGGCGCAGGCTCGCCGCGAGCAGGCGGAAGCCGCGGGCCGTGGCCACTGGACCGCTGAGCCAGAGCTCTCCCGACCAGGGCGAGCCCGGCTCCAGGCCCTGGATCTCCTCGAGGCGCCGCACCCACTCCGGAGCGGCGGCGGGAATGCGCTCGAGGGCGGCCTCGAAGCAGGCCGCCCGTTCCTCCAGAGCCAGGGCCCCCCAGGCCTCCTTGCGGCCGGCAAGGAGATCCAGGTCCGCGTCCAGGGGATCGCGGGGCGGCGAGGCGTCCGGACTCAATCGGGGGAACCGCCGAGGGCGCCGAAGCGGCGCAGGAGGGCCTCGAGCTCCCGGGTTTCGAAGGGCTTCTCCAGGACGGCGTCGGCGTCCAGGCCCTCCGCTGCTTCGGGGTCGCCGCTCAGGACGACCACCGGCAGGCCCGGCCGCTCGCGGCGCAGGACCTGAAGCGTCGCAGCACCGCTCATCCCGGGCAAGCCCAGGTCCAGGAGGACGAGGCCGGGGCCTTCCGGGTCCCGCCGCAGCTGGTCGAGGGCTTCCTCCCCCGAGGAGGCCTCGACCACGGCCTCGCAGCCCAGGTCGCGGAGGAGGAGCCGCAGAAGCCGCTGCACGACCGGGTCGTCCTCGACGACCAGGAGCTGGCGACCCGCGGCCGCCGCGGCAGCCTCCGGCTCCTCCCGACCGCCCAGGGCCTGATGGACGAGGCTCTGGTAGAGCTCGAGGTTGTGGCGGACGGCGGTCTCCTCGGTGATGTCCACCAGAAAGACCGTGAGCCCGATCACCCGGCCCTGCTCGTCGAGGATCGGGCTGTAGGTGTTCTCATAGATCCGCCGCTCGTGCTCCTCGCTGCCGTAGGCCTCGACCAGGGTGAAATGTTCGCCGCGGAGGGCACGGTCGAAGTTCTGCCGCGCCTTCTCCCGGTCGTCGGCACGTCCGATCACCTCCAGCATGTTCCGGCCGGGAGCGATCTCCACGCCCCAGATGCGTTTCATGGTCCGGGCGTGGTTGCGGTTGAAGGTGATGTACCGGTAACCGCGGTCGAGGGCGAAGATCACATAGTTCTTCGGGCTCTCGAGAATGGCACGGAGGACCGCGGCGGACACCTCGGACCGCTCCGGCAGGCGAGGAAGGTGGGGCTCGCGCTCGCAGGACAAGGCCCCTCCATTCTCTCTTCCGCGCACCGCCTGCCAACCGGGATTCTCTGCGCCGGCCGGAACCGGCGGGTCCACTCCGCCGCACCTCCCTCAGCGATTTCCTTCCAGGCCGCGCCAGAAGGCCACCGCCCGGTGCAGGCGCTCCGGGAAGGCGTGACTGTCCCGGCTGAGCTCGAAGCAGGCGGGAAGACCGGGAAAGGCCCGAAGCGCCCGGGCGAGAGCCGGCCAGTCCACCGCCCCCTCGCCCGGCGGCAGGTGCCGGTGCTCGCCCGGCGGCGCGTCGTCGAGCTGCAGGTTGACCAGGTCCTCGCCCAGGCCCGGAAGGAGTTCGTGGGCCGGCGGTTCACCGTTGGCGACCAGATGACCGGTGTCCAGGGTCAGGCGCAGGAAGGGGGCTCGGGCCTCCCGGAAGGCGCGCCAGTCCCCGACGGTCTCGATCCAGTGACCGGGCTCGGGCTCCAGCGCGAGATGGACGCCGTGCGCCTCCGCCCGGGGCGCGAGGCGCTCGAGGGCCCCCTGAAGGGCGGCGGCGGCGCCCGCCTGGTCCTGGCCCTCGGGGAGGACACCGGACCAGAAGGAGAGCACCCGGGAGCCGAGAAGCGGGCACCAGTCCAGCATCGTCTCGAGGAAGGCGAGCCGTGGCTCGCGCGCCGCCGCGTCCACTTCCAGGAGGTTCGGCCGGTGCTTGCGCCGGGGGTCGAGGAGGAAGCGCGCCCCGGTCTCGAGGACGACGGTGAGGCCCAGCTCGGCACAGCGCCGGCCGACCGCCTCGACCTCCGCGGCTCCCGCCTCCCGCGGGTCCAGATGCCCGACGTCGGGAGTCAGGGCCACGGCCCGGCAGCCGGCCTCGGCCAGCAACTCCAGGCCCTCCTCCAGCCGGTGGTGGACGAAGCCGTTCGAGTTGTAGCCGAGAAGGACCATGGATCAATCGTCGTCGCGGCGGCTGTGCTCCTCTCCGGACCATACGATCCGCCCGCGATGGATCTGGACCCGCTCCTCTACCTCGGTGACCTCCTTCCTGGACCGGGCGAGCTCAAGCGTTCCGGGCACGGGTGTCAGATGAAGCCGGGGGTGGAAGAGGTCTTCCAGGTCCGTTCCGGGAAGGTCTTCGCTCCGCCTCCCCGCGATGTACCCGGCCCGCGATGCCTTTCGGTTCGACA
>JALUUN010000564.1 GCA_027021325.1 Planctomycetota bacterium | reverse complement strand
CTCCTCTCCTGCTTGTTCCTCCTGGCGGCCGCCGTGAGCATCACCTCGAGCAACGCCGCGGCGGCGGTCGTCCTCTCGCCGGTGGCGGCACGCCTCGCCGAAGTTGCCGGCCTCGACCTCCACGACGCCCTCCTGGCCGTGGCCTACGGCTGTTCCTGCGCCTTCCTCGTGCCCTTCGCCCACCAGGTGAACCTCATGGTGCAGACGCCCGGCGGCTACACGACCCGTGACTTCCTGCGTGTCGGCGGCGGCCTGACCGCCGTCGCCGTCACCGTGGCCATCGCCGTCCTCTCCCTCCTCTGAGGGCGCGGGCTCGGGGCCGCGTCCGCTATCCTCCCGCGGCCTTCCCTGATCGCCATGCGCCGCCTCCGATTCCCTCTTCGTCCTTTCCTCCTGGCTCTTCCCCTGGGCTGCGGCCTGGCGCTTCTGGCGACGCCGCCGGCTGCAGCCGACGAGGGCCAGTGGCTTCCCGAGCAGCTCCGTGGGCTGGACTTCGAGGCCTTCCACCGCCGCGGGCTCGAGCTCGGGCCCGAGGACCTCTGGGACGGCGAGAAGGGGCTCCTGAGTGCGGCCATCGACATCAACGGCTGCAGCGCCTCCTTCATCTCCTCCCAGGGCCTCATCGCCACGAACCACCACTGCGGCTACCGGGCCCTGAACCAGCTCAGCACGGTCGAGCGCAACCTGCTGGCAGCGGGCTTCACCGCCCACAGCCTCGAGGAGGAGCTGCCCGCGCCCGGCTACCGCGTGCGCATCCCGCGGCGGATCGAGGACGTGACCGCGGTCATGCGCGAGGCCGCCGAGGCGGCCGGCGACGACCCGGCGGCGCGCTGGGAGGCGGTGCAGCGCAAGCGCCGGGAACTCGAGCAGGAAGCCTCGCTGGATCCTGCGAGCGACGCCATCGTCGTCCCCTTCTTCGAGGGCCGCGAGTGGCGGCGCATCCACCGGACGACGCTCCTGGACGTGCGCCTGGTCTACGCGCCTCCCGAGAGTGTCGGCGCCTACGGGGGTGAGACCGACAACTGGATGTGGCCGCGGCACACCGGCGACTTCACCCTGTTCCGCGCCTACGCCGCCCCCGACGGCTCGCCCGCGCCCTACAGCCAGGAGAACGTTCCGTACCGGCCCGAGCGCTGGCTGGAGCTCGCTCCCGAGGGCGTCGAGCCCGGCGACTTCGTCATGATCCTCGGCTATCCCGGCCGCACCCGGCGCTACCTCACGTCCATTGCCGTGGCGGCGAAGGAGAGCTGGTTCTACCCGACGCGTCTCGAACTCTATACCGGGATCGTTGCCGATCTGCGCTCGGCCGTGGAGGGAGACCCTGAGGCCGAACTGCGCGTGGCCTCGCGGATCAAGAGTCTGGAGAACCAGCGCAAGAACGCGAGCGGCATGGTCTGGGGCCTGGCCAGGAACCGCGTCGTCGAGCGAAAGGAGCAGGAGGAAGCCGCCTTCCTGGAGTGGGTCCAGGCCGACGCCGACCGCCGGGAGCGTTACGGCGGCGTC
>JALUUN010000563.1 GCA_027021325.1 Planctomycetota bacterium | reverse complement strand
GCTGCCCGCCCAGTTCCTCGGCGGCCCGGGCGGCGCGCTGCAGGAAGCGTTGCTCGTCCTTCTCGGCCAGGGTCCGGTCGGCGGCGCGCAGGCGCACGTGGAAGGCCAGGGAGCGCCAGCCCTCGGGCAGGCCGGGCCCGGCGTAGCGGTCGAAGAACTCGAGGCCGTCGAGGAGCTTCCCGGCCGCCCGGCGCAAAGCCTCCTCGACCTCGGCGCAGGAAACCGAGGCCGGCAGGGCCAGGGCGACATCCACCTTCACCGCCGGATAGCGACGGATGGGCCGGAAGGAGACCGCTCCCTCGTCCTTCGCCGCCAGCAAGGCCGCCCGGTCCAGGAGGACCAGGGCGACCTCCCGGTCCTCCAGATCCAGCTCCCGCCGCAGGAGGGGATGCAGCAGGCCGGCGCGGCCCAGCCAGGCTCCCCCCGGCCCCTCCCACTCCAGGCGCGCGGCGGGATGAACCCAGGCAGGTGCCTCGCCGGCCTCCGAAGGCGGCTGCGGGCGCGCCTCCGCCCGGGCCGCACGAAGGAGGTCCTGGGCCAGGGTCCGGGCACGGCCGAAGAGGCTCGCCGGGCCGTCGGCCTCGGCCGCCGGGGGCGCCCAGAGGACGGCCCCGAACCAGTGCCGTTCGCGCGGCTCCCCGGCGGCGGCCGGCTCGTAGCCCTCGGCGACTTCGAAGAGGAGGCCCTGGGCCCGCTCCCGGGCGTTCGCGCAGGCCTGCTCCAGAAGGGAGGGCACGGGATCCCGGCGCACCAGGCGCACGCCCTCCTGGACCGGGTTGGCGAGGCGCACGAAGTCGGCCTCCTCCAGCCCCAGGCGCGCCGCCCAGGCATCCTCCAGGAAACTGTAGGCCTCGGTCTGGTGCCCGCCGTGGGCCAGGGCGGCACGGTCGGCCAGGATCCGGTCCAGGGCGCGCAGGGGATCCGGACGGGGCCGCTCCACCGGCGCCACCAGCGGGGCGGGCTGGATGCGGTGGTAGCCGGCCAGGCGCCCGACCTCCTCCACCAGGTCCACGGGACGCGTCACGTCCCGCGTGGCCCGCCAGGAAGGCACCTCGACCTCGAAGCAGCCGCCGGGACCCGGACGCACGGCGAAGCCCAGGGCCTCCAGAGGCCGCCGGACGCGCTCGGGCGCATCCTCCTCGCTCCAGCCCATGCCGAGCAGCCGGGCCGTACGCACCGGATCCAGCTCGAGGACCCGGCGCGGCGGGCGCAGCTCCCCCGCCCGCCCCGGAGGGCCGGGGAAACGCGCCTCCGGCCGCAGGCGCTGGAGGTGGAAGCGGAAACGCGCGAGGGCGTCCCAGGCCAGGGTGGGGTCCAGGGCCTTCTCGAAGCGCGCCGAGGCCTCGGTGCGCAGGGCCAGGCGCTGGCTGGTGCGGCGGATCCGGGCCGGATGGAAGCTCGCCGACTCCAGGAGGATGCGGGTCGTCGCCTCGCCGACCTCGGTCTCTTCCCCGCCCATGATCCCGGCCAGGGCGACAGCGCGCTCGCCGTCGGCGATGACCAGGTCGGCAGGGCGCAGCAGGCGCTCGACGCCATCCAGGGTCCGGAAGCGCTCCCCCTCGCCGGCCGAGCGCACCCGGATCCGGCCGCCGGCAAGGCGGTCGCGGTCGAAGGCGTGGGTCGGCTGTCCGATCTCGTGGAGGACGTAGTTCGTGAGGTCCACCACGTCGTTCAGGGGACGCTGCCCCACCGCCAGGAGCCGCCGCCGAAGCCAGAAGGGCGACGGCTGCGGGGGGGCGTCCAGGTCCACGGGGAGAGCCGCGTAGAAGGGACAGCCGGCCTCCTGCTCGCCGGGGTCCACCTCCACCGGCGGCGCCTCGCCCGGCAGATCCCCGTCGCGGGGAAGCTCCAGGGGCCGCAGCGGCCGCTCCAGGAGGGCCGCCAGCTCGCGGGCGAAGCCGTAGTGGGACCAGAGGTCGGGCCGGTGCGTCAGGGACTTGTTGTCCAGTTCCAGGACCCGGTCCCGGAGCCCCAGGTACTCCACGAGCGCTGTCCCCACCGGCGCCTCCGCGGGCAGGACCAGGATGCCCTGGTGCTCCTGGGAGAGGCCGAGTTCGCGCTCGGAACAGATCATCCCGTGGCTTTCCTGGCCCCGAAGCTTCGCCTTCTTCAGCTTCAGACCGCCGGGCAGGACCGTCCCCGCCGGAGCAAAGGCGATCTTCTGGCCGCGGGCGACGTTCGGCGCGCCGCAGACCACGGGGACGGTCTCCCTGCCGCCGAAGGCGACCCGGGTCACGGACAGGCGGTCGGCCTCGGGGTGCGGACCGCACTCCACGACCTCGCCGACGACCACCCCTTCCAGCTCGCTGCCGAACTCCTCCAGGCCCTCCACCTCGGCGGTGTGCAGGGACAGGAGCTCGGCCACCCGCGAGGCCTCGAGATCCTCGATCTCCACGAACTCGCCGATCCAGGCCAGAGAGATCTTCATGGCACCTCAGGCGTCGAACTGTTCCAGGAAGCGGAGATCGCCGCTCATCATCCAGCGGATGTCGTCGATGCCGTAACGCAACATGGCAATGCGCGACAAGCCGAGGCCGAAGGCGAAGCCGCTGTAGTCCTCGGGGTCTACGCCGCTGGCGCGCAGGACCTCGGGATGGACGAGGCCGCCGGGCATGAGCTCGATCCAGGTGCTGCCCTTGCAGACGCTGCAGCCGCTCTTGCAGAAGGGGCAGCGCGCGTCCAGTTCGAAGCCGGGTTCGACGAAGGGAAAGTAGCCGGGCCGCAGGCGGGTCTGGAGCTCGCGCCCGAAGAGCCCCGAGAGCAGGCTGCGCATGGCGTGCAGCATGTGCGGCACGCCGACGCCGCGATCCACGACCAGCCCCTCCATCTGGTGGAAGGTGTGGTCGTGGGTGGCGTCCTGGGTCTCCTGGCGGAAGACCCGGCCCGGTGCCACGACCCGCAGCGGGACGCCGTGGCGGCGCAGGGCGCGGACCTGGACCGGACTCGTGTGGGTACGCATGCAGAGGCGCTCGCGATCCCCGCCCTCGATCCAGAGGGTGTCGTGCCCCTCCCGCGCCGGATGGTCCGGCGGGATGTTCAGGGCGTCGAAGTTGTGCTCCTCGGTCTCGACCTCGGGGCCGCCGGCGACGGCGTAGCCCATGGACCGGAACAGATCCTCCAGTTCGCGGCGGACGCGCTCGATGGGATGGAGGCTGCCGGCGCGGGCCGGCGGCCCTGGAAGCGTCGGATCGAAGCCCTCTCCGGCGAGTTCCGCCTCCAGGCGCGACCGCCGCAGGATCTCCAGACGCGCCTCCAGTTCCCGGGCGAGACGCTCCTTGATCTCGTTGGCCAGGCGGCCGACAGCCGGGCGCTCGGCGGGCGGCAGGCCGCCGAGCTGGCGCAGGACCGCGGTGATCCGGCCATGCCGGCCGAGGTAGTCCTGCTCCACGCGGCGCAGGTCCTCCTCCGTCGCGGCGGAGCCGAGAGCCGCGAGCCCCTCCTCGGCCAGCTCTTCGAGGCGGTCGCGCATGATCGGCGGCGGCGCCGCCCCGGGGCGGGCCGCGGCCCGCCTCAGGCCGCCAGGGCCTGGCGGGCCTCCTCGACCACGGCGCCGAACGCGGCCGGGTCGCGGAAGGCGAGTTCGCTGAGGGCCTTGCGGTCGATCTCGATGCCGGCCTTCTGCAGGCCGTGGATGAACTGGCTGTAGTTCATCCCGTGCGCCCGGGCGCCGGCGTTGATGCGCTGGATCCACAGGCGGCGGAAGTCCCGCTTCTTCCGCCGGCGGTCCCGGTAGGCGAAGTTGCCGGCCCGGAGCAGGGTCTCCTTGACGGTCCGGAGCAGCCGGTGCCGGGCTCCCCAGTAGCCCTTGGCGCGCCGCATCAGACGGCGGCGGCGGCGGGTGCGGGGGACGACGTTGCGGGTGCGGGTCATGCCACTGTCCTGGGGAAAGGGGCCGCGCCGGCGGTCCAGCGGGGCCTCAGGCCCCGAGCAGGCGCTTCATGTTCTCGGCGATCTTGCCCTCGACCACGGCGGCCCGGCGCAGACGGCGGCGGCGCCTGGCGGACTTCGCCGACAGCAGGTGGCCGGTGGCCTGCCGGCGCCGCAGCACCTTGCCGTTCTTGGTCACCTTCATGCGTCGGCTGACCGACTTCTTGGTCTTCATCTTGGGCATGGCAAACCTCGGGCCACGGGCCGATGGAAGGCCGAATATCCTACCGGCAGCGAGGTTCCGGTCAAGCCCCCCCGGAGGAAGCCTCGGGGGCCGCCTGGCCGTCGCCAGCGGCCGGGCTTCCGGTCCCGGAGGCCTCCTCCGCCGACCGGGCCTCCCCGGTCCGCTCCTCCGAGGCCGCGGCGGCCTCGCCCTCCGCCGGCGCCCTGGAGGTTCCGGCTGTATCCACCGGGGCCGGCGCGCCGGCCTTCGGCTTCGTCGGCACCCCCGCCTTGCGGGACATGAGGAGGATCATGCGCCGGCCCTCCATGCGCGGCTCCCGCTCGATCCGGGCGATGTCGGAGCAAGCCTCGACGACCCGCAGCATCTTCTCCCGCCCGATCTCCTTGTAGACGAACTCACGGCCGCGGAACAGGCAGGTGACCTGGACCTTGTGGCCCTCCTCGAGAAAGGCCCGCGCCTTCTTGATCTTGATCTCGAGATCGTGGGTGTCGATCTTGGGCCGGACCCGGATCTCCTTGAGGACCGAAGAGGCCGTCTTGGAACGGCTCTGCTTCTTCTTCTGCTCGTACTTGAACTTGCCGTAGTCGAGGATCTTGCAGACCGGCGGCCGGGCCTGCGGGGCGACCTCGACCAGGTCCAGCCCCGCCTCCATGGCCATCTTCCGCGCCTGTTCGATGGGGACCTTTCCAACCTGGACGCCGTCCGCCCCGATGAGCAGGACTTCGCGGGCGCGGATCTGGTGGTTCAGCCGGTAGCGCTCCTTCTCGGGGGGCGCGAATCGTCTCCTTCTTCTGGGCGGAATGGTGGTCTCCCTGAGGGGGGTTGCAAGGTCGAAGGCGGCGGAGGGCCGTCCTCCCGATTCTAGGCGGGTCCGGCCGGCTCCTCCAGATTCCCCGCCTCGGGCTCCTCGGCAGCCGCCTCCTGGCGGATCCCCAGTTCGGCGAGCTGCTCCGGATCCACGGGCGCCGGGGCTCCGGTGAGGGGGCAGACCCCCGAGGAGGTCTTGGGGAAGGCGATGACCTCGCGGATGGAGGCCGCGCCGCAGAGGAGGGCGTAGAGGCGGTCCAGGCCGATGGCGAAGCCGCCGTGGGGCGGCGGGCCGAAACGGAAGGCGCCGAGGAGGTGCCGGAAGCGCTCCCGGGCCTCCTCGGGGCCGATGCCGAGGGCCTGGAAGACGACTTCCTGGACCTCGCTGCGGTGGATCCGGATCGAGCCCGAGCCGAGCTCGACCCCGTTCCAGACCAGGTCGTAGGCCCGCGAACGCACCCCCTCGCGTCGGCCGCCGCGCAGCGCCTCGAGGTCCTCCTCCACCGGGCTGGTGAAGGGGTGGTGGGCCGGCGTCCAGGCGCCTTCGTCGTCCTGCTCGAAGAGCGGGAATTCGGTGATCCAGACCAGACGGTCGCCGGGGGAGACGAGATCCAGGAGCTCGCCGGCCCGCCGTCGCAGGGCGTCCAGGGCCACGAGGGTGCGGCGGGGACGGTCGGCGACGGTCACGACGAGGTCCCCCGGCGAGGCGCCGGCCGCCTCCAGGAAGGCGCGGCCGGCTTCCTCCTGGAGGAAGCGGGCCAGGGGGCCGCTCGCCGACCCGCTCTCCCCCACCTTGCACCAGGCGGCGCCGGCAGCGCCGGCGTCCCGGGCCGCCTGCTCCAGGCCGTCGATCTGCTTGCGGCTGAGCCCGGCCCCGCCGGGCAGACACAGACCGCGCACCAGACCGCCCTGGTCCAGGACCTCACGGAAGACCCGGAACTCCAGGCGGGAAGCAGCCTCACCGAGGTCCACGACCTCCAAGGGAATGCGCAGGTCCGGCTTGTCCGAAGCGAAGCGCCGCAGCGCCTCGGCGTGGCTGAGGCGCTCGAAGGGAACCGGAGGCGCCTCCCCGCGCACGGCCCGGAAGGCCGCCTGCACGACTTCCTCGACCACTTCCAGGACCTGATCCTCCTCGACGAAGGACATCTCCAGGTCCAGCTGGGTGAATTCCGGCTGGCGGTCGGCGCGCAGGTCTTCGTCGCGCATGCAGCGGGCGATCTGGAAGTAGCGGTCCAGGCCGGCCACCATGCACAGCTGCTTGAAGACCTGGGGGGACTGCGGCAGGGCGTACCAGGAACCCGGGCGTACGCGGCTCGGGACCAGGTAGTCGCGGGCACCCTCGGGGGTGGAACGCGTCAGGATCGGCGTCTCCACCTCGACGAAACCGAGTCCCTGGAGGGCCTCGCGGATGGCATGGTTGGCCCGGCTGCGCAGCCGCAGGTAGCGCTGCATGGGAGCCCGGCGCAGGTCCAGGTAGCGGTAGCGCAGGCGCAGCTCCTCGGGCGCTTCGAGTTCGTCCTCGATCTCGAAGGGCAGCGGCTCGCTGCGGCTCAGGATCTCCACCCGCCGGACCAGGACCTCGACTTCCCCGGTGGCGCGCTCCGGGTTCGGCGCGCCCGCACGCACCCGGAGGCTTCCCTCGACCCGCAGGCAGTCCTCGTCGTGCACCCGGGCCAGGGCCTCTCGCGCCTCGGCAGGAGACTCCTCGTCCGCAACGATCTGGACGATGCCCTCGCGGTCGCGCAGGTCCACGAAACGCACGCCGCCGTGGTCGCGGTGGGCGTCCACCCAGCCGCAGAGGACCACCTCGCGGCCGGCGTGCTCGCGCCGGAGCTCGCCGCAGGCGTGGGTGCGGCCGTAGCCCCGGACCCGGCTCATCGGCGGGCGGCCCGCTGCCGGGCCAGGGCCCGGCGCAGGGCGGCCTGGGCACGCACGAGGTCGAACTCCTCCCTGCTCAGGCCGCGTCGCAGGAGTTCGCGCGCGCGCTCGGCGGCCTGCCGGGCGCGCTCCAGGTCGATCTCCTCGGGACGCTCGGCCGCCCGCGTCAGGATCGTGACCGTGTCGCCGCGGACCTCGGCGAAGCCGTCGTGGATGATCATTTCCAGGGTCTCGCCGCGCGGCGTGCGGGCACGCAGGAGCCCGGAGTCGGTGAGGGCCAGCATCGGCGCGTGCCGCGGCAGGACGCCGAACAGGCCGTCCTCGCCGGGGAACTGCAAGCTCGCGACCTCGGTCT
>JALUUN010000562.1 GCA_027021325.1 Planctomycetota bacterium | reverse complement strand
CCTGCGCAACGGCCTGCTTCTGGCCGGCAACCGTCCCGCGACGCTGGAGCGCATGATTCTCGGCCAGCCTTCGCCCCTGGCGCTCACCCCCGGCTGGCGGACCGCAGCCCGCTGGACCCGCGGGCCGAACTCGGTCGTCCACGCCTACCTGGCCTGGGACCGCATGATGGCCCTCTTTGCCAGCGAGCTCGGTGAGGACGAGGAGTTCGAACTCCTGCGGCAGGCCCTCCGCCTCGGACCCATCGCCTACGGCTTCGAGGTGGATCCTCCCGGCTTCCGGGACCGCGTCTTCGTCGGCTTCGAGGGCGATGGCGGATTCCTGGGAGCCGCAATGACGCCGCCGGCGGGCGCAGCGGTCCGGACCTGGGAGCTGATGCCCGAAGACACTGCTCTCTATTCCGGGGCCGTGGCCGACCTCTCCACCCTCTACGATGGCTTCGTCCGGTTCCTCGACACCCTGGAGCCGGACGCTCCCGCGGAGTTCCACCGCGACGTCGCCGAGTTCAGCCGCGCCATCGGAATGGACCTGCGCCAGGAGGTCCTGCCCTCCTTCGGCCCCGAGTACGCCTTCGCCCTGACCTGGCCCGAGCGCAGCCTGATTCCGGACGTCCTCCTCGTCCTCGAGGTCCAGGACCTGGATCGCGCCGAGCGCTTCGTGAACGCCCTCCTCGCCCTCGCGCGCCGGGAAGGGGGACGCTTCTCGACCCTCCACTTCCTGGGCCACGAGATCCATGTCCTCCACTGGCGCGAGACGGCCGACGCCGATTCCGAGGAGCCCATTCCGATGCCGGCTCTGTCCTTCGCCGGGGACTACCTCGTGGCCGGCCTCTTCCCGCGGAGCCTGAAGAACTACATCCGCGGTCTGCACGACATCACGCCCCGCCTCACCGACCACGACGGCTTCCGGAGCCTCCTCAGACAGGCGCGCCAGGAACGCCCCGGTGCCGGCTCTGCAGGGGTCTTCTGGCTGGACCTGCCGGCGGCGGTTCGCTTCGCGCTGGCCAACGGCGGTCCGGTCGCCCAGGCGATGATCGAGCCCGGCCTCCTCGGCCCCCTGGACCCGGCTGCGCTGCCCACCGCCGACGCCATCGCCGGCCATCTCTTCGGCATGCTCGGCGCGACCGACCGCGTCGAAGGCGGCCTGTACACCGAGTACCAAAGCCCCACCGGCCTGCTCCCGGCCTACCTCCTGCAGGCGGCCGTGGTCGGCGCCCTGGTCTTCCGCGAGGCCGGCGGAGGCTACGGCGAGGGCGGCGGGTACTACGGCGAGCGGCCGATGCTCCGGGCGGCACCCCCTCCCGAAGACGACGGCTTCTAGTCTTCTGCGCCGGCTTCCGCCGCGCCGCTTCGGAGCGCCGCGCGGACGCCGGCCTCGACCCCGGCCGGGTCGTAGCCTCCCTCGAGGATCCACACGGTCCGGCCGGGGCACGAGGCCCGCGCCCAGGCGTGGACGCGGCCGGCGAAGGCGCGAAAGCCCGCTTCGGTGACGGCGAGGCCGCCCAGGGGAT
>JALUUN010000561.1 GCA_027021325.1 Planctomycetota bacterium | reverse complement strand
CTAGCCCGGAACTGCCATGCCCGCCAGGCTTTTCGTCGCCGTCGGTTTCCTGACCGCCACCGTCTTCACCGGCGCCCCGGCCTTCGCCGCACCCCAGTGAGGCAGGGCTGCCGGTTCGTACGCCGGTCCGGCGGACGCCATTCCAAGCCCCAGCCAGCCCGCTTCGGCTCCCGCGGCCCCGGCCTCGCCGGCCAGCCCGGGGGCCGCCGCCCGTCCGACAAGCCCCGCTGGCGCCCGCCCCGGCACCACGGGTGCCCGGCGCATCGAGTTCAAGCGCGGACCGACCAGCCGCCGGATCCTGCAGATGGCCTGGGAGCATCCGGTCTGGAAGCCGCCGGTTCCCGAGGGCAGGGCACCCGCCCCCGATGCCACGGTGGCGGAAGCCCCACGCCGTGCCCTGCCCCGCGAGGAGGCCTTTGCCTGGATCGCGGGAGAAGATCCGCGGCCGCTCCTGGTGCTGCGGGAATGCCGTTCCTGCGCCGGGACCGAGAAGGCCCTGCTCTCCACCTCGGAGAACAACGAGAAGACCCTGCTCCTCAGCAAGTGGTTCCACTGTGTCAGACTGCCGGTCCATGTGACGGAGCCGGACCATCCCTTCGCGAAGCTCTGGGAGGAGAAGCTCCCCGGCGGCGGGATTCCGCATCTCTTCCTGGCGACGCCCGACGGCAGAGTCGTGATCCCTCTGCGTGGCGACCAGTCGCAGAGCGAACTGCACGGCGCCATGGAGAAGATGCTTGCCATCCACTATCGGCGCGACCCGGCCCGCAACGCCCGCGAGATCGGCAAGCTCCTGGCCCGCCTGGACCACATCGACAGCATGGAGGCGACCCTCAAGGAGCGCTTCGATCACGAGATCGAGAAGAACGGTCCGGATTCCCCGAAGCTGCGCCGGATCCGCCAGGATCTCGACGACCTGAAGCAGGAGCGGAAAGAGGTGCTCATGCGTTACGAAAAGCTCCTCGAGGTGCCGCTCCGGACGCGCAAGGGGGACACCTCAGGCTGACCCCATCGTGGCCCGGTGCCCTCCGCGCCCCTCGGGCCGCCTTTCCCCGGGAAGGCGGCCCGCCCTGGTCCTGGCGGCGTCTGTGGCCCTCGCCGCGCCGGCCCCGCCCCAGGCACCCGTCCCCCGGCAAGACCCCTACACCCGCGGCGAACCCGAGACCCTGGAGGCCCTCGGCTACCGGAGCTTCGGGCCCTTCGACTGGGGGGACGCCCACCGGACGAACACCGTGGACCGCGTCCTCGGCGACATCGGGCTCCGCTGGGTGGAGACGCGCCACTTCCGCCTCGGCTCCTCCCTGCCTGCCTGGCGGATCCCCCCCGGCGACCGCACGAAGCGCGACCGGATCCGGCAGGAACTGGAGGAACTGGCCGTGCTCCTGCCGCGCCTGGAAGCGAAGAAGGTCCGGGTCCTCGACCCCTGGCTGCGCCTGCACCTCTACGCCTTCCGGCTGGAGCGCCTCTACGCCGAGTTCTCCCGCCTGCACGGCCTGACCGACGCGGACTTCCCCGCGCAACCCGGGGAGCTCGCGGACGGACGCTTCCGCGGGCAGGGCCCCTGGCTCGGCATGCGGTCGAAGTTCACGGTTCTTCTCTTCGAGAAGCAAAGCGACCTGCAACGCTACGCCGGCCATTTCCTCGGCCAGCCCTCCCCGGGGCCCAGGCGGTACCACTTTCTGGAGACCGGTTCCCTGTTCTTCGGGACTGCCACGGAACTCGCCGACGGCGCCTTCCGCGATGACCTCGCCTTGTACGGCCACGTGGTCTTCAACGTCACCCACAACCTGGTGGCCGGCTTCCAGTCCTACAACCACGAGCCGCCCTTCTGGTACGCCGAGGGCCTCGCCCACTGGCTGGCGCGCAAGGTGAACCGGGCGCAGAACAACTTCAGCGCGGCGAGCCCCGAGGAAGTGGACTTCCGCATGGTCACGGACTGGGCACGCCGGGTGCGGGCGCGCGCCGCCCACGACTATTTCCCGAGCATGGCCGAGATCCTGGGCTGGGCCTGGAACGAGCCGCGGAGTTTCGCCGACCACATGATGCTCTGGAGCCGGGTGGACCATCTGATCGCCCTGGATCCCGAGGGGCCCGGCCGCTTCCTCGCGCGCTACAAGGAACCCTTCCCCGGACACACCGGTCTGCCGACGCGGGAGATGCTCCTCGAACGTCAGGATGAAGCCCTGGCCGCGGGCTGGGGCCGGAGCCCCGAGGACCTGGACCTCCTGTGGCGGGACTACGTCCGCCGCCACTATCCGTCCCGCTAGGCTCGGAGGCATGGCGCCGACGGCCACCCTGCTCCTCGCTCTCGCTGCGGCGGCCGGCCTCCGCCAGGAGCCGCCCGCGACGCCGCCCGGGGTCTGGTTCTGGGGCTCCTGGGCCGAGGAAGAGCTCCGTCCCGAGGGAGAACGCGCCTGGTTCCGGGCGCAGCTCCGCCTGGACGGGATTCCCCGGGAGGCCCGCCTCGGGATCGCCGCCGACAACCACTTCCGGCTGCGCCTCAACGGGGAGCCGGTGGCCGAGGGCCATGATTGGAGGCGGCCGGTGCTGGCCGAGCTCGCCCCGGCGCTCCGGACCGGGGACAACCTCCTGGAGCTCGAGGCCTGGAACGACGGCGGCCCGGCGGGTGTCCTGGTCCTGGGCGTGAAGGGCTTCCCGCCGAACGCCCTGGCCTGGGAGGGCGCCCCTGCCCCGGAAGGGCCCTGGACGCCGGTCCGGGTCCTCGGCCCCCACGGACATGCGCCCTGGGGACGCCTCGCCCTGCCCGCTCCCCCCGCCTGGCAGGCGGCCCCGGGCCTGCGCCTGCGCGAGGTCGCCTCGGGTTTCGGTTCCCTGATCTCCCTGAGCCTGGACCCGGAGGGCCGGCCCTGCGTGGGCGTCGAGGGCGGCGGCGTCCTGCGTCTCCACGACCGGGACGGCGACGGCCGCTACGAGGAGGCCGAGTCCCTGACCGAAGCCGTGCGCAACGTCCAGGGGCTGTGCTGGCAGGACGGGCGCCTCTTTCTCGTCGGCCACACCGGGCCGGAGGGCCCGGGCCTGTACGTCCTGGCGGAGGCCGGCCCGCGTCTCCTCGGCGCCTTCACCCCCGGCGGCGAGCACGGGCCGCACGCCGTCGTGCCGGGGCCCGACGGCCGCCTCTACCTGGCCCTCGGCAACCACAGCCGCCTGCGCTTCGAGCCCGACGGCGCATCGCCCTTCCGCATCCACCTGGAAGGCGACCTCCTGCCGCGCCTCGAGGATCCCCGCGGCCACGCCCGCGGGATCCGCGCTCCGGGCGGCCTGATCCTGGCGGTCCAGCCCGACGGCCGCGGCTGGGAGGTCCTGGCCGGCGGGTTGCGCAACGCCTACGACCTCGCCTTCACGCCGGACGGTTCCCTCTTCACCTACGACGCCGACATGGAGTGGGATCTGGGCCTGCCCTGGTACCGGCCGACGCGCCTCTACGAGGTTCTGCCCGGTGCCGACTACGGCTGGCGCTCGGGCACCGGCAAGTGGCCGCCGGGCTACCCCGAGGAGGCGCCGGCCGTGCTCGAGGTCGGGCGCGGCTCGCCCACGGGCCTGGTTCTCTGGGAAGGACCGGAGACCCCGGCAGGCTGGAGGGGTGTCCTGCTCGGCGGCGACTGGTCCCGGGGAATGGTTCACGCCTTCCGCCTGCAGCGGGAAGGAACGGGCTGGAGCGCCCGGCGCGAGACCCTCCTGCGCGGCCGCCCCCTGAACGTCACCGACCTGGCCGTGGACCGGCGCGGTCGCCTCTTCCTGAGCCTGGGCGGGCGCGGGAGCCGCGGCGCCGTACTGCTCCTGGAATCCGAGGTGGACGGCCCGGCCGCCTCCTCCGGCACCACCGGTGCCCGGCCCTCGCCGGCGCCGCCCGCGGATCCCTGGCCTTCGGAGGACCGCTGGGCGCGCTACCGGGCGGCGCGTCTCCTGGAGCAGCGGCTCCTCGCGGGCGAGCCCCCGGAGGAGGTCCTGCCCGCCCTGCCGCCCGGGCGCCCGGACCTCGAGGGCGAGGTCCTCGTCGCCTGCCTGCGCGCCGGGGCCCTGGAAGGCGAAGAGCTCGAGGCCGCCTGCCGGCGCATGCTCCTGGCCGCCCCGCACCTGGAGGGCGAGGCCGCCCTGGCGCCCCTGCGCCTGGTCCACCTCGCCGCCTGCCTGCGGGGCCCGGCCTTCCTCCGCGCCCCGGCCTTCGCGGAGGCCTGGGCCGCGCTGCTTCCCGCCCTGCCCCTCGGCCACCGGACGGCGGAGCGCATGGCCCTGGAGCTCCTGGCGCGGGTGGATCCGCCGGGAGGCCGGCAGGCCCTCCTCGCCGCCTTCGAGGAGGCCTCCGGACGCGAGGAGCAGATCCACCGCTTGCAGTGCCTGGCGGCCCTGGAACCGCCCCTGGCGCGGAACTCGCGCGAGGCCCTCCTGCCCTGGTTCCAGGAAGCCCTGGCCTGGCCAGGCGGCTTCTCCTTCCAGGGTTACCTCGAGGCCCTCTTCCACGCCCTCTTCCGGGACCTTTCCGTGGAGGAGCGCGAGGCCCGGCTGGAGGCGCTGCGGGCCGCGCCTCCCCCGCCGCTCCCGGCCGCCGGCGGCTTCGGGCATGACCCCGACCGCCTCCGCAACCACCTCGCCCAGGTGATCGGCTCGCCGCGGCGCTCGCCGGCGGAGGGGCTGCGCATCTTCGAGGCCGCCTGCAGCGCCTGCCACGCCTTCGGCCCCTACGGCCGCGGCGTCGGTCCCGACCTGAGCACGGTCGGGGCGCGTTTCGGCGTCGAGGATCTCCTGGAGGCGATCCTCGACCCGAACCGGATGGTAAGCGACCAGTACCGGGCCGAGGACGTCTGGACCCGGGACGGGCGGGTCCGCACCGGCCTGGTCCTGGCCGGGCCGGGTCCCGGCCTCGAACTCCTCCTCGGGGACGGGACCCTGGAGCGCCTGACCCCCGAAGCCGTCGCCCGCCGCGAGCCCTCGCCCCTCAGCCTCATGCCCGAAGGACTCCTGGACGGCCTGACCCGCGAGGAGGTGGCGGACCTCGTCAGCCTCCTCCTCGAGGGTCCCGAGGCCCTGGAAGGAGCGGCGACCGGACCCGCCTGGCGCCCGCTCCCCCTGGAGCCGGGCCTGCCCGGCTGGAAGGGCGACCGGAGTCTCTGGCGCGTGGAATCCGGAGTCCTCGAAGGCCACGCCAGCGACCTGCCCCGGAACGAGTACCTCGCCGCTCCGCCGCTCCTGGGCGACTTCCTCCTCGAAGCCGAGGTCCGGGTTCCCGTGGGCAACAGCGGGCTCCAGTTCCGCTCCGCCTGGCTGCCGGGCGGAGGCATGCGCGGCTATCAGTTCGATCTCGGCGAGGACTGGTGGGGCAGCCTCTACGAAGAGCGCGGCCGCGGGGTCCTGGCCCAGGCGCCGCCGGAGCTCTGGCAGCCGACCCTGGACCGGCGCGGCTGGAACCACATCCTCCTGGAAGCCCGGGGCCGGCATCTGCGTCTGGAGGTCAACGGCATCACCACCGTAGAGCTCGACGACGACGGGCCGCGCCAGGGCCTGCTCGGCTTCCAGCTCCACGGCGGCCGCGAAACCCGCGCCGCCTTCCGCCGTCTCCGCTGGGCCCCACTTCCCTGAGCCATGAATGGAAGCGGATGGAGCGCCTTGACACGGGAGCCGAGCGCACGCTTCCGGGACTGCGAACTGAGCACCCTGGAGCGTCCGTGGATCGACGTCGAGAAGGCCCGGGAGCAGCACGCCCGCTACCGCCAGGCCCTGGCCGAGGGTGGCTTCGCCGTCGAGTGCCTGCCGCCCCTGGACCTCTTGCCGGACGCGGTCTTCGTCGAGGATCCGCTCCTGGTCCTGGACGAGGTCGCCGTCGCCCTGCGGCCGCGCTCGAGCCTGCGCCGCCAGGAGGTCGAGAGCCTGGTGGAGGCCATCGCTTCCTGGCGCCGGCTGCTGCGCCGGGCCGAGGAGCCGGCCCTGGTCGAGGGAGGCGACCTCCTGGTCCAGGGGCGGCGCATCCTGGCCGGCGTCTCCAGCCGCAGCAATCCGGAAGGCCTTGCCCGTCTCGCCGCCCTGGTGCGCCCCTTCGGCTACCGCCTGCAGCCGCTGCGCGTCTTCCGCGGCCTGCACCTCAGGTCCGGCCTGTCCCTCCTGGACGAGGAGACTTTCCTGGCCAGCCCGGCTCGGGTGGACGTGGCGGCGCTCTTGGGCGCCCGCATCCTCGAGACCCATCCGGAAGAGGAGGAGGGGGCCAACGCCGTCGCCCTGCCGGACGGGCGCATCCTCCTCAGTGACGCCTTCCCGGCCACCGCCGACCGCCTGGACCGGGCCGGCTACGAGCTCCTGCTCCTGGACGACTCGGAGTTCCGGAAGGCCGAGGGAGGACTGAGCTGCTGCTCTCTCCGCTTCCGAACCGAGGAGCTGCGGGTGTGAGCGGCGCCTGGATCCTCAAGCTCGGCGAGACCGTACCGGGTGTCCGGCGGCGGCGGGGCGACTTCGAGGACTGGATCCGGGCCGCCGCCCCGCCGGACACCGACCTCCAGATCGCCGATCCGCGCCTCGGTCCGCTCCCGGACCCCATCGAGGTGCGGGCTGCGGTCCTCACCGGCTCGGCCGCCATGCTCGACGAGCCCCTCCCGTGGAGGGAAGCGGTCCTGGACTGGGTACGGGCCCTGCTCGATCGGGAGTCCTGGATCCTCGGCATCTGCTTCGGCCACCAGGTCCTGGGCCTGGCCGCTGGAGGCCACGTGGGCTGGAACCCGAAGGGCCGGGAGATCGGCCGGGTGCTGGTCGGGCTGCGGTCCGAGGCACGCGAGGACCTCCTGTTCCGCGGCCTTCCCGATCCCCTCCCGGTGCTCGAGACCCACAGCCAGTCCCTGAGGGTCCTGCCGCCGGGCGCCCGGCTCCTGGCCGGGAACGATCACGACCCCCACCAGGCCTTCCGGCTCGGGGAGCGGGCCTGGGGCGTCCAGTTCCACCCCGAATTCGACGCCGATGTCGTCCGCGGCTACCTGGCGGAACGCGGGGACGAACTCCGCGCCGAAGGCCTGGATCCAGCGGCCCTCGCGGCCGGACTCCGGGATACGCCCGGAGCGCGGAGGATCCTGGAGCGCTTCCTGCGGGCCTCGGGCTCCTGAAGGGACGGCAGCGGCCGTGCCCTGTGGCGGCGCGAGCAAGCTGCAAGGAGAAGGCGGCCTTCCGGAAGCGCGTC
>JALUUN010000560.1 GCA_027021325.1 Planctomycetota bacterium | reverse complement strand
GTCCCGCCGAAGGGCAGGTACTCATGGCCGCCGGAGATCTCCTCGAAGACCGTCTTGCCGTCGTCCAGGCCGGCGCGGGACTGGTCCACGTAGCACAGTTCGACCGTCGGCCCGCGCTCCACCCAGCCCTCGTCGGGCTTCTCCAGGTCGGCGACGATCTTCATCAGCGTGGTCTTGCCGGCGCCGTTGGGTCCGATCACGCCGATGACGGCTCCCGGAGGGACCTCGAAACTCAGGTTCCGGAACAGGACCTGATCGCCGTAGGCCTTGCCCAGTTCATGGGCGACGAGGACCTTGTTGCCCAGGCGCGGACCGGTGGGAATGACCAGGTCGATGGTGTCGGGGCGCAGGGTCTCCTGCTCCTCACACAATCTCTCGTAGCGCTTCAGCCGCGCCTTGTTCTTCGAACTCCGGGCCTTCGGGTTGGTTCGGATCCACTCGAGCTCCCGCTTCAGGCGCTTCTTGCGCCGCGCAGCAGCGCGCTCGCTGAGCTCGAGCTGACGCTCCTTCTCCTCCAGGTAGCGGCTGTAGTTTCCCTGGTAGGGCGTGCCCAGGCCGCGCTCGATCTCCAGAATCCAGCCGACCACGTTGTCCAGGAAATAGCGGTCGTGGGTCACCAGGATGACGAGGCCGGCGTACCGGGCCAGGTGGTTCTCGAGCCACTCGACGGTGGTCGCGTCCAGGTGGTTCGTGGGCTCGTCCAGGAGCAGGATGTCCGGCTGCTCGAGCAGGGTCTTGCACAGGGCCACGCGCCGTGCTTCGCCTCCCGAGAGGACGCCGCACTTCCGGTCGCCAGGCGGAAGATCCAGGGCTTCCGAGGCGATCTCGAGGAGGCGGTCCACCTCCCACATGTTGTGGGCGTCGATCTGGGCCTGGAGGCTCTCGAACTCCGCGCTCAGGCGCTCGAGCTCCTCGCCCTCGGCCTCCGCCATGAGGCCGCAGACCTCGTTGTAGCGGTCCAGGATCCGGTGCACATGGGCCACGGCCTGGTCCAGGGCTTCCTTGACGGTCCGATCCGGGTCCAGGGCGGGCTCCTGGGGCACGTAGCCGATGGTCTTGCCCTCGGCAAGGATACGCTGGCCCTCGAAGTCCGGGTCCTCCCCGGCCAGGATTCGCAGGAGCGTGGACTTGCCGGAGCCGTTGGCGCCGATGATGCCGATCTTGGCGTCGGCGTAGAAGGCCAGAGTGATCCCACGCAGGACCTCCTGGCGGTCCCAGGACTTGCGCAGGTTGATGACCTGGAGCGCGTATTCCGGAGCGTTCTCGGCAGCCATGGACCGCACATCCTATCAGGGAGAAGGTGCCTCCGCGTGGCGGACCAGGGGGACTGGGAGCGAAGGGCTGTCCCATGGCCGGGACCGGGTGGCGATGTGCGCGGGACAAGAAGGCGGCTCGTGGCGGACAGAGGGGACTGTGACCGAAGAGCTGTCCGAAGCGCGGGCCCGGGCGGCGCTGTGCGCGGTCCCCGAGGGCGCCGCGTGGCGGACAGAGGGACTGTGTCCGAAGAGCT
>JALUUN010000559.1 GCA_027021325.1 Planctomycetota bacterium | reverse complement strand
ACCCATGGTTTTCACCGACCACGTGGCCCTGCCCTTCAAGGCCGCCTTCACCCGGGTGTTCCGGATCTTCGCCGAGCGGGGCCTCCAGCACCGGGTCGTCTTCCTGGGTTCCGGCAAGCTCGGCTTTCCCCAGAGCGCCCTCTTCGCCCTGGCCATGGGCTGCGACATGATCCAGGTCGGACGCGAGGCCATGCTCAGCATCGGCTGCGTCCAGGCGCAACGCTGCCATACCGGCCACTGCCCGACGGGCGTCGCAACCCAGAGCCGCTGGCTGGCCCGGGGGCTGGACCCCTCCTCCAAGGCGGCGCGCTGCGCCAACTACCTGCTCACTCTGCGCCGGGAGCTCACCTGGCTGAGCCACGCCTGCGGCGTCCCCCATCCGGCCCTGATCTCGGGGGAACGGATCGAGATCCTCGACGGGCAGCTCCGCAGCCGCACGGCCTGCGAACACTACGACTACCGGCCGGAATGGTGCTGCCCCCCTCCCGAAGAGGAGGCCGCCCTCCGGCGTTTCCTCGAGGACTCCACCGCAGCATGACGGAACCGCCCCGGGAGTGGAGCCCGCCGCCGCCGGGGGGCCGCTGGAGAGGTGTCCTGATCCTCCTCCCCCTGGCCTTCTGGTCTTTCCTCTACCCCCTCCTCGGTGCCCTGTTCCTCCTGCTCTGGCCCCGGCGCCTGGCGGACCTGCGCCACGTCCTCATCCGCTTCTGGGGCCGCAGCGGACTGGCCCTCATGGGGGTGCGCCTGGAGGTCCACGGCCGGGAACGCCTGGAGGGCCCCGGCCCGGCCCTGATCCTCTTCAACCACGTCTCCCTCCTGGATCTCTGGCTGGTGACCGCGCTGTGGCCGCGCAACGGCACCGTCCTCTACAAGAGGGAGTTCGACCGCATTCCGATCCTCGGCTTCGCCATGCGGGTCTGCGGCATGATTCCCATCGACCGGCGCAACCGCGAGGAGGCCCTGCGTACCCTCCAGGAAGCCGCGGAGCGCATCCGCCGCCAGAACTGCCGTCTGATCGTCGCCCCCGAGGGCACCCGCTCCCGGCGCGGCGGCCTGCAGGACTTCAAGATGGGCCCCTTCCACCTCGCCGCTGAGACCGGTGCGCCCGTCGTGCCTCTGATCTACCGGGGAGTGGAGGCCGTCCTGCCCATGGGCGCCTGGATCCCCCGCCCCGGCCTGGTGCGCGCCGACGTTCTGGATCCGGTGCCGACGGCGGACTGGAAGGAGACCGATCTCCGGGCGCAGGCCCGGGAGCTGCGCGCTCTGTTCCTGCGCTACCTGCCGCCGGCGCCGGGCTCGGAGCCCTGCGAAGCGCGCACCTGACCGGCACGCTCCTTCCAGACCAGGCTCCGCGCCGCCTCCCCGACGATGTAGAGAGGCTTGCCGCCGGGCACGCAGTTGTAGGGCTCGAAGTCCGTGACCCCGGCCTCGCGCAGGGCCTCCTCGTCGGTCAGGGCCCGGCCGCTCCACTCCGGGTGGGCCAGCACCGCAAGGAGCGCATCGGCCACGATCTCCGGCTTGCGCCACTGCTCCGGCGTCCCCATCTGGTGGTTGATCGTCGCCTGCGACTCGACCATGGTCGCCGGCCACAGAGCGTTGGAGCGGATCCCCCGGTGCCCCTCCTCACCGTGCAGGCCGAGGGCCAGCATGGTCAGCCCGAACTTGCCGACCAGGTAGCCGATCTTCCCCGGCAGGAGTTCCAGGTCGATGGGCGGGGCGATCAGGACGACATGGCCGCCACCCTGCTCGATCATGTACGGCAGGACGCAGTGGGTGGCATGGAAGCCGGCGCGCAGGTTCACCTCGGTGACGAGGTCGAAGCGCTGGATCGGCGTCTCGACCAGCGGCCGCCACCAGAGCGCGCCGGCGTTGTGGACCAGGATGTCCACCCGCCCGAGCTCCTCCACCGTCCGGCGCACCATCTCTTCGATGTCCTCGGCGCGGCGGACGTTCGTGCGCACGGCGATGGAGCGCCGGCCGAGGGCGAGGATCTCGTCCCGGGTCTGGAGGATGGATCCGGGCAGCGTCTCCCGGGGCTCCAGGGACTTGGCGGCGACACAGACGTCGGCGCCGGCCCGGGCCAGGCCGAGGGCCAGGGCCTTGCCGATGCCGCGGCTGCTGCCGGTGACGATGGCCACGCGGCCGGAGAGATCGGGGGGCTGGAAGCTCATGGGGAGGAAGCGGTGGAGGAAGGGCGGGGACGGCTCTCGAGGACCGCGCGCATGCGATCCCGGGTCGAGGGCTCGCCGAGGAGGGAGAGGAAGGCCTCGCGCTCGCGGTCCAGGAGGCCCGGCCCGTCCACGGTCTCCGGCTCGTCGGTCCGTCCGGCGAGGAGGGCGGCCAGGGCCCGGCGCACCGCGGGCGGCGGCTCGGGGTCGAGGGGCTCGGCCTCGAGGACGGCGCGGAAGGCGGAACCGGGCAGAGGCAGGGGCGGCGAGGGCGGGCGCGGAGCATGGCCGAGGAGGTCCAGGGCCAGGGCGAGGCGGCGCCCCCGTTCCAGGAGCTGCGGGCGCGAGAAGGACACCGGGTCACCGGGATCGAGGAGGCCGAGGCTGCGGGCCTCCGCGGCGCAGCCGGCCTGGACGGCGCCGCCGAGGAGGCGGAAGATCCGGCGCAGCTCCTCCTCGAAGGCCTTCCGGGAGGCGCGCCGGCCCGGCAGGAGGAGAGCCCGCTCCAGGAGTTCGCGGATGCCGCCGCCCCCCGGCACCAGACCGGCCCGCGCCTCCACCAGGCCCGGCCGCGCCTCGGCGTGGGTCAGGCGGCCGTGGGCCGCGAGCGCCAGTTCCAGGCCGGCTCCGAGGACCGGGCCGTGGAGGAGGACCACGACCGGGCGCCGCGACCGGCGGATGGTCTCGGCGAGTTCCTGGAAGGAACGCAGGTAGGCCTCGGCCTCGTGCCACTGCGCCTCCTCGGCCAGGCGCAGGAGCTGACGCAGGTCGGCGCCGGCGGAGGTGCCGCGGCGGCCGCCCGCGAAGACCAGGGCGCGGGCACCGCCTTCGTCCAGACGCGCCACCGCCGCCCGCAGGGCAGCCACCTCCCGAGTCCCCAGGATCCCCAGCGGCGAGGTGGTCTCGAGGAGCCAGATCTCGTCCGGCAGGGCGCGCAGGCGGACGTCCTCGCGGGAAGGAAGGAGTCCCCGAACCTCCGGACAGGAGGCTGGCTCCAGGGCCAGGGGCGGCGGCGGCACGGTCTCGCGCCGTCCGGACACCGGCCGCCAGACGCGCAGTCCCGGCTGCGCCGGCTCCAGCAGGCGGGCCTCACCGCTGCGCAGGAAGGTGCCGACCCAGGCCGGCGGCGGACTCCCGGCCTCCTCCAGCCGGCTGGCGACCGCGGCCGGCCCGAGGAGATCCCAGAGCTCGAAGGGCCCGGCCTCCCAGCCGAAGCCGAGGCGGAGGGACCGGTCGGCGTCCTCCAGGCGGTCCGTCACCTCGGGAATGCAGGCGGCGGCGTGGCCGAGGACCGCGAGGAGATGTCCGCGGAGGAAGGAGGCGGCGCGGCTCTCCCCGGCGAGGACGGCCCGGAGGCGTTCGGCCAGGGGGGCTTCCTGCAGCTCCGCCAGGGGGTCCCGGGCGGCCTCCGGCCGAGCCTCGCGATACTCCAGGGTCTCCAGGTCGAGGACCTCGGGAAGCCCGTCCTTCCCCCGGCGGTAGAAACCTCCACCCGCCTTGACGCCGGTCCAGCCCCGTTCCAGGAGGCCCTCCACCACCCCGGGCAGTTCGAAGAGTTCGCCACCCGGACGGTCCCGCAAGCGGTCCCGTGCGGAGGTGACGACGCGGGCGAAGGTGTCCAGCCCCACCAGATCGAGGGTGCGGAAGGTCGCGCTCCCGGGCCGGCCGAGCCAGGGGCCCGTCCAGGCGTCGGCGGCCTCCACGGTGAGCCCCTCCTGAAGGGTCCGGTGCAGGACGTCGAGGAGAGCGTGGCAGCCCAGGCGGTTGGCCAGGAACAAGGGCGCGTCCCGCGCCGGCACGGTCTCCTTGCCCAGGCGGTCCTCCAGGAAGGCTCCGACCTCCTCGAGGAGCCCGGGGCGCGACGCTGGCGCGGGCACCAGTTCGACCAGGGGCATCCAGCGCGGGGGATTGAACCAGTGCGTTGCGAGGAAGCGGCTGCGCAGGGTCTCGGGCAGAGCGCCGGCAAGGTCGGCAATGGAGAGGCCGGAAGTGTTGGTGCTCAGGACCACTTCCCCGGAGAGGACCGGCGCGATCCGCTCGAAGAGACCCTTCTTGACCTCGGGATCCTCCACCACGGCCTCGACGACCCACTCGGCCTCGCCCAGGCCGCTCAGGTGGTCCTCCAGGTTGCCCGGCTGGACGCGCTGGACCGCCGCAAGATCCTGGAAGGCCGGCGGGCGGGCACGGCGGGCCCGTTCGATTCCCTGCCGGGCGTGGCGGTCCCGATCGCCGGACGGTCCCGGCAGATCCAGGAGCAGGACCTCGAGGCCGGCGTTGGCGAGCTGGGCGGCGATGGCCGAGCCCATCACACCCGCTCCGAGCACCGCAGCCCGGCGCGGCTGCCAGCGCGGGCGCGGCCAGGGAGGAGGCTCCATCAGGAACGGCGAAAGGCACGCCCCAGCATGGCCGCGCAGGCCGGAGCACAGTCCCGGAGCTCGAAGCGGCCGTCGGCATGGAGCCAGGAGACGACGACCTCGTTCAGACCACCGAAGAGGAGGTGGCGGGCCAGACGCAGGTCCAGGCCGGCGTCGAACTCGCCCGCCGCCTGGCCGTCACGCAGAACCTCGTCGATGATGGCCACGTACTCACGCAACGTCGGCGTGATGCCGTCGCGGAGGACGGGTGCGACTTCGCGGAGGTGGATCTGGAAGACCCGGGCACGGTCGGGGTCGCGGGCGAAGAACTCGAGGTGGAGCTCCACCAGCCGGGTGAGGCGCTCTTCGCCGGCCGCCGCCTGCGCCAGGAGGGGCCGGGAGCTTTCCAGGTACTCCTGGAGGGAGCGCTGGAAGAGGCGGATCAGCAGATCCTCCTTGCGCCGGAAGTAGAGATAGATGGTGCCGGTAGCCACGCCGGCCTCGGCGGCGACATCGGCGATGGAGGAGCCGTGGTAGCCCCGGCGTCCGAAGACGCGGCCTGCGGCCTGCAGGATCGCTTCCTCCTTGCCGGGGAGGACCGGGGGCACGGAGCCGGCGGCGGACTCGTTCATGGAGACGGAGACAGCTGGGGAGAGGCCCGAGCCCAGGCTAGCAGGGAGGCTGCGCCGGCCGGCCCCGCGTGGACGGCCCGGAGGGGCGCCCGCAGGGGCAAAATATCGCCCCGCCCTCTCGGGGAGGGCCGAAAGAGACTTCCTAAGTCTCCAGGACCGTGGATCTTGCGCTCCGCGGGGACCCGATCGTCGCGGCGGACCGCTCATCCCGGACAGGAAATCCTGCCGACAAGGGGTCTCCGCCCTTTTCGAAAATCCTTTGCCGGGCCCGCGGAGATGTGGTGATATTGGAGCAGGTCCAGGCGGCCTTCTTCCCCTTCGAGGCGGCCCGGGCCCTCCCATCGTCCCGGGGGACCGTTACCGCGGAACCCTCCCCTGTGATCCCCCTTTCATCCAAGAGGATTCAAAGGAATGTTGCGTAACAGCCTGATCGCCGTCGCCGCTGTCGCCCTGAGCGCCAGCGTCGCGGCCCAGAACCAAGTGCCCGTCCACAAGGCGGTGCAGCCCAAGTTTGCGGGTGTCTACAAGGTCGCCGAGGGCGCCCTGGACACCAACGCCTCCTACCGGAGCCTGGCCAACGTGCTCTTCAACAACAACATGTTGGAGCCGTACTACAGCGTGCCTGGCGCCAACCAGGAGTGGGTGGACGAAGGTCTGCTGGTCGACCCGATGCCGAACGCGAGCGCGCTCACCCAGATCAACAGCTTCGACTTCACCTACTGCTCCACTGAGCCGGATGCCACTGGCAACAGCGGCACCATCACCATCACCTTCTACGACGAGCACGTCGCCTGCACCGGCCCGACCTTCACCGGCGCCGCCTGTGCCTACGACATCGTCGGTCTGCCCCTCGGTGACCCGAACGGCAACATCCAGTGCTGGATCGTCACCATCGACCTGACCGGCGTCGAGTGCACCTCGGCCGTCGGCGGTCTGTTCCGGATCACCACCGAGTTCGGCTGGGGTATCCGTCCCGCCCAGAACAACACCGGCCCCTGGCTGAGTGTGGGCGGCAACGGCATCCAGGACAGCTTCGAGTGGTTCGATGCGACCAACGCGGCCGGTCGTCCCCTGGACTCGACCGACCCGCTGCTGGGTTGCTTCTGGTTCGGTGGCGGCCCGCAGGTCTTCGCGAACTTCGCGATGCGTGTCTGCGGTCCGGAAGGCGATGAAGTCGTCCTGCGGAACGCCAACGGCGCCAACGACCTCGACGTGAGCGTCACCTTCCAGGCCGGCGCCTCCAGCACCTGGACCATCAACAACCCGACGGGCCAGAGCAACTGGCTGGTCGCTTCCCTCGGCGGCGTTGACGTCAGCGTCGGCGGCTGGGGCCTCCTGATCAACCAGGCGACCATCCTGCCCCCGACCCCGATCAGCCTCGGCACCAACAGCGTGTTCACCGCCAACGTGCCCGCCAGCATCCCCGCTGGCACCATCAGCCAGATGCTCAGCGGCACCGCTCTGAGCTCCTCCGGCATCCAGGCTTCGGGCAACGGCCACCAGCACAACTGATCCTTCGAGGGCTTCGGCCCCCAGGGATCCCCGCACCCCGTCGCCTCGGCGGCGGGGTGCCTCTCTTTTTCGGGCCCGGGACTCCTCGCTCAGGAGCTTGCTGGGAGCCTGAAGGGATATCCGGGTTCCGGTCACCGTTCCGAGCCCCCAAGCCGGGAGCCCGGCCCTGGAAAGCGGCCCCGAGGGGGACATGAGAGTTCGCAGACCCGCGCGACGCCTTCCCCGCCAGGCCCCTGGCCAGGACATCAAATCCATCCTCCGACGGCCTCTCTCCGCCACCAAGATCCTTGTCCATCCGTCCATTCCGTGATGACAATGAAAGGCGAGTCCCGGCGGCCTTCTCCCCCTTCGAGGCGGCCCGGACCCTCCCATCGTCTCGGGGGACCGTTACCGCGGAACCCTCCCCCGTGATCCCCCTTTCATCCAAGAGGATTCAAAGGAATGTTGCGTAACAGCCTGATCGCCGTCGCCGCTGTCGCCCTGAGCGCCAGCGTCGCGGCCCAGAACCAAGTGCCCGTCCACAAGGCGGTGC
>JALUUN010000558.1 GCA_027021325.1 Planctomycetota bacterium | reverse complement strand
GCTGGCCGCGCGTCCCGGCATCGACGGCGAGCGGGTCGGCATCACCGGCTACTCCTACGGCGGCTTCATGACCGCCCTGGCCCTGTGCAAGAGCGACCGCTTCCGCCTCGGCATCGCCGGCGGCGGGGTGTACGACTGGCACCTCTACGACACGATCTACACCGAGCGCTACATGGCCACGCCGGAGCTGAATCCGGAGGGCTACGCGGCTACTTCGGTGGAGAAGGCCGCGAGCGGCCTCTCGGGACGGCTCCTCCTCCACCACGGGGTCATGGACGACAACGTGCACCTGCAGAACGCGATCCGCTTCCTCTACGCCCTGCAGAAGGCCGGCAAGGACTTCGACCTCATGCTCTATCCCCAGACCCGTCATGGGGTCTCGGATCCGGATCAGCGCTGGCATCTGCGGCGCCTGGAGTGGCGCCTGATCCAGGAGGAGCTCCTGGGCGGAGGGGCTTGAAGCGGGGCGCGAACCGGACACCGGAGTGGGTGGAGCTCCCGGACGAGGAGCTCCTGGACCTGCGCCTCTGCGATCTCGGCCTGCGCATCGAGGGGACGCCCCTGGAGGAGCGCCTGCAGGCCTTGCACCAGGAGTTCGAGCGCGCCGGCTTCCGGCACTTCCGGCCCTACGCCTGGCTCTCCTGGGACTGGTTCACGCCGGACGGCGTCACCGGCTTCTCGATCCCTTTCTACCTGGCCCACCCCAGACTCGTCCGCCTGGAGCGGCGGCAGATGTTCCATGTCGAGGGCGGGACCCGGGAATCCTGCATGAAGCTCCTCCGCCACGAGGCGGGCCACGCCGTGGACAACGCCTGGCGCCTGCACCGGCGCCGCAGCTGGCGCGAGACCTTCGGCCCCTGGAGCACCCCCTACCTCTCGCACTACGCGCCGCGCCCGCGGAGCCGGGACTTCGTCCTGAACCTCGACTACTGGTACGCCCAGAGCCATCCGGCCGAGGACTGGGCCGAGACCTTCGCCGTCTGGCTGCGGCCGGGATCCCGCTGGCGCCGAGCCTACGCCGGCTGGCCGGCCCTGCACAAGCTGGAGTATGTGGACGGCCTGATGCGCGAGATCCGCGAGGCGAAGCCGCCGGTGCGCACCCGCGAGAGGCCCGACAGCCTGCCGCGTCTGCGCATCACGCTGCGCGAGTTCTACCGCAGTAAGCAGCGTCACTACGCCGAGGAGGGCCACCGCATCCATGACCGCTATCTGCGGCGGGTGTTCTCGGAGCCGGGCGGGCAGCGGCGCGGCGAGACCGCCGCCGCCTTCCTGCGCCGCAACCGCCAGGACCTGCGCCGGCGCATCGCCCGCCTCAGCGGCCAGCACCCCTATGTCGTGGACCAGGCCCTGCACGCCATGATCACCCGCTGCCGCCAGCTCGGCTTGCGGCGCACGGGCTCGCGCCAGGACGCCCTGATCGGTTCGGCGATCCTGCTCACCCTGGTGACCCGCAGCTTCCTGAGCGGGTCCTCGCCCTGGTACCGCCGATGAAGCGCCTCCGCGTCCTGGTCCTGCTGCACGAGGAGTTCCTGCCGCCCGACGACATCCGCGGCCTCTCGGACCAGGAGATCCATCCCTGGAAGGCGGAGTACGACGTCCTGCGCACGCTCGAGGAACTGGGCCACGAGGTCCGGCCCCTGCCCCTGGGGGACGAGCTGGCGCCGATCCGCTTCTACGCCCAGGAGTGGAAGCCGCACGTGATCTTCAACCTGCTGCGTGATTTCCACGGCATCGGCATCTACGACGCCCACATCATCAGCCTGCTCGAGCTCCTGCGCCTGCCCTACACCGGCTGCAATCCCCGGGGTCTGCTCCTGGCGACCGACAAGGCCCTGTCCAAGAAGATCCTCGGCTGGCACCGGATTCCGGTGCCGGCCTTCGCCTTCTTCCGCCGCGGCCAGGCGGTGCGACCGCGGAAGAAGCTGCCCTGGCCGATGATCGTCAAGTCGGCCGTGGAGCACGCCTCCCTCGGCATCACCCAGGCCTCCATCGTCCACGATCCCGAGGGCCTGATCGAGCGGGTGCATTACGTCCACGAACGGATCGGCACCGATGCCATCGCCGAGGAGTACATCGAGGGCCGGGAACTGACCGTGGGCATCCTCGGCAATCTGCGCCTGCAGGCCTTCCCGGTCTGGGAACTCACCTTCCAGAAGCTTCCGCCGGGGTCGGCGCCCATCGTCACGGAGCGGGTCAAGTCCGATCTGGACTACCAGGAGAAGCTCGGCGTCCGCAGCCGCCGCGCCCGCGACCTGGAACCGGCCCTGGAGGAGCAGGCCCGCCGCATCGCCCGCCGCGCCTTCCGGGCGTTGTCCATGAGCGGCTACGGGCGCGTGGACATGCGCCTCGGTGCCGACGGGCGCCTGCGGGTCCTGGAGGCCAATCCGAACCCGGATCTCTGCTTCGGCGAGGATCTGGCCGAGTCGGCCGAGGCCGCCGGCCTCCCCTATCCGGCCCTCATCCAGCGCATTCTCAACCTCGGGCTGCGCTATTCGCCGCCCTGGAAGGCCCAGGGAAGCTGAGATCAGCCGCCGCCCTCCGCGGCGCCGTGCTCCCGGGCCCGCCGGGGCATGTCCCGGAGCCGCAAGACGAACATCTTCGGCCAGAACTTCCCGGTCACCCAGACGCGGCGTTTGCCGGGCTCCCAGGCGATGCCGTTCAGGACCGAGGCGCCGTCGTCCACGTACCAGTCGCCAAGCAGGCGGCTCAGGTCCCAGGAGCGGACGACGCGGCCGGTCTCCAGGTCGATGGCGACAATGCGGTTGGTCTGGTAGACGTTGGCATAGAGGTAGCCCTCGATCCACTCGAGTTCGTTGATCTTCTCCAGGGGCCGTCCCTCCTCGAGGACGCGGACCCGGCGCAGGACGCGGAAGTCGTCCGGGTCCAGGATCTGGAGGGTGGCGGTGCCGTCGCTGCGCACGAGGCGGTCTCCGACCGCGGTCAGGCCCCAGCCTTCGCCCGAGTAGCGCCGTTCGCCGGCCGGTTCCAGGCGGTCCCGGTCCCAGACCAGGGCGCGGCCGGCCTGCCAGGTCAGCTGGTAGAAGCGGTCGCCCAGGAGCGCCAGGCCCTCGCCGAAGAGGTCCGGGGGAAGGGGCCGGTTCAAGAGCACGCGGCCGGTGGTCGGATCCACGCGGCGCAGGCTGGAGGCGCCGTACTTGCCGGTGGACTCGTAGAGCCGGCCCTTCCACCAAAGCAGCCCCTGGGTATAGGCGCCACGGTTGTGGGGATGCTCCTCGAGGAGTTCCCAGCCGGGGCCCTGGAGGAGGCCGGGGGCCTCCGCTCCGCCGCCGTCCACCCGCGCCGGGGCCGAGCGGCTGCAGGCCACGGCCCCGGTCCCCAGGATCGCGGCCAGGAGCAGGCGCGGAAGCCGCCGGCGGCCGCGCATTCCCTCAGGACAACCCCTGGGCCAGCATGGCCTCGGCGACGCGCAGGAAGCCGCCGACGTTGGCGCCCCGGATGTAGTCCACCTGGCCGCCGTTCTCGCCGAAGCGCAGGCACTTGTCGTGGATCGCCGCCATGATGCCCTGGAGCTTCAGGTCCACCTCCTCCCGGGTCCAGGACATGCGCTGGCTGTTCTGGCTCATCTCCAGACCCGAGACCGCCACGCCGCCGGCGTTGGCAGCCTTGCCCGGAGCGAAGAGCACCCGGTTCTCGCGGAAGACGCGGATGGCGCCCAGCGTGCAGGGCATGTTCGCGCCCTCGGCTACGGCGCGGACGCCGTTGGCGACCAGCTTGCGGGCGTCCTCCTCCTCGAGTTCGTTCTGGGTGGCGCAGGGCAGGGCGAGATCGGCCTGGACCCCCCAGGGCTTGAGGCCGGGGTAGAAGATGGCGGTGGGCCAGCGTTCGGCGTACTCGCGGATGCGCCGCGCCCGGTCCTTCTTCAAGTCGATCAGCCAGGCCAGCTTCTCCTCGTCGATGCCGGCCGGGTCGTGGATGAAGCCGCTGCCGTCCGAGGCGGTGATCACCCGAGCACCGAGCTGCTGCAGCTTCTGGATGGCGTACTGGGCGACGTTGCCGCTGCCGCTGACCAGCGCCGTACGCCCGGCAACGGACTCGCCGTGATGGCGCAGCATGTTCTCCAGGAAGTACACGACACCGAAGCCCGTGGCCTCGGTGCGCACGGCCGAGCCTCCGAAGTCCAGGTGCTTGCCGGTGATCACGCCGACCCAGGCGTTGGCCAGACGCTTGTACTGCCCGAAGAGGTAGCCGATCTCGCGGCTGCCGACGCCGATGTCGCCGGCAGGGACATCGGTGTCGGGCCCGATGTGGCGGTGCAGCTCGGTCATCAAGGCCTGGCAGAAGCGCATCACCTCGCGCTGGCTCCGGCCCTTGGGGTCGAAGTCACTGCCGCCCTTGCCGCCGCCCAGAGGGAGGCCGGTGAGGCTGTTCTTGAAGATCTGCTCGAAGCCGAGGAACTTCAGGATGCTGAGGTTGACCGAGGGGTGGAAGCGCAGGCCGCCCTTGTAGGGGCCCAGGGCGTTGTTGAACTGGACCCGCCACGCCCGCTGGACATGGACCTTGCCGTGGTCGTCCTCCCAGGTGACGCGGAAGCGAAACACGCGGTCGGGCTCGGTCAGGCGCTCCAGGATGCAGGCGTCCTGGATGTCCTTGCGGTCGAGGACGACCGGCATGATGGACTCCAGGACCTCGTGGACCGCTTGGTGGAACTCCGGCTGGTGCGGATCCTTTCTCTGGAGTTCCTTCAGGAAGCGGTCGACCTCGGTCTGGACGGAGGCGGCGGTCTCGGACATGGGCGGGAGTGGGGACAAGGAGACGGGCGCGGCCGGACCGCGCCCGGCCTCCAGTATGGCACGCCGGGGCCCGCTTCCACCCCTGCTAGGATCGGAAGACCATGCTCCGGCGACGCCCCGGCTCCCTCGCAAGGGCGGCCCTGACCGCAGCTCTGGCCGCCGGGGCGAGTGCTCTGGCCGCCGGCGCCTTCCGGGCCTCGGTTCCCCAGGATCCCTGGACCGGAAGCGCAGTTCCTTTCCTGGAACGCTATTGCGCCTTCTGCCATAGCGGGGATCGGCCCAAGGCCGGGCTCGACCTGGCCTCGGCCCGGGAGGCCGAGGCGGTTCGCCGGGACCCGGAGACCTGGGACCTGGTCCGGGAGCTGGTCGCCGCCGGGGAGATGCCGCCCTCGGGGCAGGAGAAGCCGGGGCCGGAGGCACGCGGGGCCTTCCTGGAGGTGCTGGAGGGCCTCCTTGGCGGCGCGGCGCCGGCGGCCAGGGCCGTGGAGATCGACCCCGGCACACCGGTCCTGCGGCGCCTCAACCACCGCGAGTACCGCAACACCCTCCGCGATCTGCTCGGGGTGGACTTTCCGGCCGAGGAGCGCTTCCCCGCCGAGGCCGTGGGCCACGGATTCGACAACCTCGGGGAGAGTCTCTTCCTGACTCCGGAGATGCTGGAGGACTACATCGATGCCGCCCGTGAGGTCGCGGCCCGAGCCATTCTTCTGGAGGATCCGGAACACCCGCCCCGGCGGGTCCACCCCGGCAGCGACCTCCCCGGCGCGCGCAGCCTCGGCTCGGCGGCGATCCTGACGACCGTGGGCGAGCTGGCGTGGACCGAGAACCTGCCCCGGGACGGCATCTACCGGGTACGCGTGCGCGCCTGGGGTCATCAGGCGGGCCCCGAGCCCTGCCGCATGGAGCTGCGCGAGGGCGCCCGTGTCCTGAAGGCCTGGGATGTCCCGCACCGTCAGGAGCAGGCCGGTGAGTTCTCCTGGGAGGGCCCGCTCGGCGGCGGGGAACGGCGGTTGGCCGTGGCCTTCCTGAACGACTACTACCGCCCGGAGAGTCCGCCCGGAGAGCGGGACCGCAACCTCGTCGTCGAACGGGTCGAGGTCGTGGGGCCCGTGGATCCGGCGCCGGTCACCGAGTTCCAACAGGAGCTTCAGGAACGTTTCGGGCCGGCCGGCCGCAAGGCACGGCGCGCGGCGCTGGCCTGGGTTGCCGGGAGGGCCTGGCGGCGTCCTCCGAACTCCGCTGAGGTCGCACGCCTGGACCGGCTGGCGCCCAGGGAGGCAGGGACCCTGGAGACGGTGCGCCTCGCCCTGCCGGCGATCCTCACCTCGCCGCGCTTTCTCTTTCGCCTGGAGGTCGACCCGCCCGAAGCCGAACCGGGCAGCATTCGCGACCTGGATCCCTGGGAGCTGGCGACGCGTCTGTCCTACTTCCTGTGGTCCAGCCTGCCCGACGAGACTCTGTTCGGCCTGGCTGCCTCCGGCGAACTCCTGGATCCCGCGGTCCTGGACCGGCAGGTCGTGCGCATGGCGCGGCATCCCGCCTCCCGGGCCCTGGCCGAGGGCTTCGCTGCCCAGTGGCTGCAGCTGCGCAACCTCGAAGGCCACAACGTCGCGCCCGAGGTCCTGCCGGACTTCGACGAGGAGCTGCGTCAGGCGATGCTGCAGGAGACGCTGCTGTTCTTCGACCGCAATCTGCGTGAGGAACGCAGCCTCTGGGAGTTCGTGGACGGCGACTCGACCTTCCTCAACGAACGCCTGGCCCGGCACTACGGCATCGCCGGCGTGGAAGGGCCGGAGTTCCGCCGTGTCTCCCTGCGGGACACCCCGCGGCGCGGCATCCTCGGGCAGGCGAGCATCCTGACCGTGACCTCGGACGCCACCCGAACCTCGCCGGTTCGCCGTGGCCGCTTCGTCCTGGAGAACCTCCTCGGTGCCCCGCCGCCGCCGCCGCCGCCCGGGGCCGGCGCCCTGGACGAGAGCCCCGAGGCCGCCGCCGGCGCCAGCCTGCGCGAACGCCTCGAGCTGCACCGCCGCGATCCGGCCTGCGCGGTCTGCCACCGGGCCATGGACGGGCTGGGCTTTGCCCTGGAGCCCTTCGACGCCGTGGGGCGCCTTCGCGAGCGTGATGGTTCCTTCCCCGTGGACGCCCGCGCCGAACTGCCCGATGGCCGCCGCTTCGAGGGGCCTCTGGGCCTGAGCGGCATTCTGCGTGAGGATCCTGCTTTCCTGCGCTGCCTGACGGAGAAGCTCCTGACCTATGCCCTGGGGCGCGGCTTGGGGCGGAAGGACCGCCCGACGGTGGAGGCCGTTCTGGCGCGTCTTGATCCGGAGAGGCCGACGATGCTGGAGCTGCTGCGGGGCATTGTGGGCTCTGAGGCCTTCCGGAAGCGGCGCGTACCGAATCTGGCCCCATCTGCTGGATCACTTCCGGGCCGGAAGATCAGGCGGTGAGGT
>JALUUN010000557.1 GCA_027021325.1 Planctomycetota bacterium | reverse complement strand
GGCACTCGCCGGCGAGTTCTCGGAGGACGATCGGGAGCCGCTGTATCAAGCACTGGAGCCGACCATCAAGGACACTTGGGGGTACCAGGAATACATCGAGAACCAGTTGCCCGGGGAGCTTCTGAAGGAGATCCTCTCCGGTGACACGCTGCGCCTGAAGCTGACGCCTTCGGATGTGCATCGCCTGATCGAGGCTCGGGCCCTTGACCTGGTCGGCTACGAAGCGGTGAACCGCGAAGGACGCTGGTACATGCGCGACATTGCCGACCGGTCCACCTCCGACAACCTGCTTGAGCTGCCGGAGTGCGAGTAGCCAGGCGATGAACTACGACCGAATGCGGCAGGAAGAGCAGGCATTGTGGCGGGAGATCCAGTCCCTGATGCGGCGTGCGGACGAGGTGGATGCAGAGGAGGACGAGCTGTACGGCCCAGACTCTCGGGGTGATGAGCTGCCTGAGGACTTGCGGTGCCGGCAGGACCGGCTGGCGAAGATCCGAGAGGCGAAGGCGCGGCTGGAGGCGCGGCAGAAGTCAGAGAACTCCGATGCGGGGAACCACCCGGGCCTCCAATCGGAAGTGCGGAGGGAGCGGCCGGCCCGGACCGGCCTTGGGCCCCGATGCAGGCCGACCGGTCGAAGACCACCCTCGGACTCCGGACCTGGCCCTCTTTGGCGGCCCGCGGCCCCGACTCCTAGGCTGGGCAGCGGTTCCGCGCCGCCGCCCCCCATGCTCGAGCCCGCCGAAGCCCTCGATCGCCTGCGCCAGGGAAACGCCCGCTTCGCCGCCGGCGAGGTCCGGGCCTGCCGCCCGCCGACCCCGGAAGAGCGGGCCGAGCTCGCCCGCGGGCAAAGTCCCTGGGCCGTGGTCCTGGGCTGCTCGGACTCGCGCGTTCCCGTGGAACTGGTCTTCGACCAGGGGCCCGGCTCGCTCTTTGTCGTCCGGGTGGCCGGCAACGCCGCGACGCCGGGCGCGGTCGGAAGCGCCGAGTTCGGGGTCGGCTCCCTGGGCTGCCGCCTGCTCGTCGTCCTGGGCCACGAGGGCTGCGGGGCCGTGCGCGCCGCCCTGGAAGCCGAGCCGGGGTCGCTGACGCCGCACCTGGAAGATCTCGTGGAGGGCGTCCGCCAGGGCCTCCGTCGCGAACCGGAAGGCGGCGCCGGCCCGGTGCTGCGGAACGCCCGCGCCCAGGCCGCGCAACTTCTGGAGCAGTCCGCCCTGCTCCGGGAGGCCTCCGAGGCCGGACGGCTGCGGGTGGTGGCGGCGGTGAAGGACCTGGAGAGCGGCCGGGTCGCTTTCGACGGGGGTTGAGAGAGGGCCGCCCCCGATCCCGTCCCGGGTTCCCATGGATGTCCGCGTCCAGTGGCACCCCGCCGGTCCCCTTGCGTCGCGACCGTAGCGGCCACGCTTTCTACCACCTGGATCTCCAGCGGATCCTGGATGCACCCGGCGTCTAGCTCTTCGCCGCCGCCACGGCCAGAAGATCGAGGTCCTCTACGTCGGCCGCACGGGCCGGAGCCTGCGCCG
>JALUUN010000556.1 GCA_027021325.1 Planctomycetota bacterium | reverse complement strand
CATGCGGTGGTCGTCGACGCCCAGCCGTGGCTGCTGCAAGGGCGGCTGAGTCCGGCACCGGTCTGCCTGGGCCTCGGGCTACGGACCCCCGACCGGGCCAGCGCAATGGCCGGAGACCTGTGCGCGGCGATCGAACGGGTGGCGGGGGAGGATCCGCTCTTCGTGGCCCGCTGCACGACACCGAGCCTGTGGGCCCTGCTCGGCCAGCTCCGTCCCCTCGCGGCCACGACTCTGCCCCTGCTGCTCAGCGGGGCGACCGGCACGGGCAAGGAGGTGCTCGCCCGAGCCCTGCACGAGGCTTCGGGGCGGGTCGGAGCCTTCGTCCCGGAGAACTGCGCCGCCCTGCCGGAGAGCCTGCTCGAGGCCGAACTCTTCGGCGCCCGTCGGGGCGCGTTCACCGGCGCCCTGACCCATCGCCGAGGGCGCGTGCTCCAGGCCGATGGGGGCACCCTCTTCCTCGACGAGGTCGCGGATCTGCCGCTGCCCTTGCAGGCCAAGCTGCTGCGGGTGCTCCAGGAGCGCGAGGTGCGCGCTCTGGGCTCCGACCACAGCCGGATCGTGGACCTGCGCTGCATCGCCGCCAGCCATCAGGACCTGGCCGCGCTGGTCGCCCGCGGTCGCTTTCGGCAAGACCTCTACTACCGCCTGGCGGGGCTGGAAGTCCGCCTGCCCTCCCTCTCCGAACGCCCGGACGATCTCCCACCACTGGTGGCCACCCTCTGCGCGCGGGCCGCCGACGAGGGCGTCGGCCCCGGCCGCTGGCTCGAGCCCCGGGCCCTGGCGGTCCTGGCCGGCTGCACTCTGCCGGGCAACGTGCGCCAGCTCGACCACGTCCTGCGGGTGGCGATGAGCCTCTCGCCGGGGCCCCGGATCACCGCCGAGCAGATGCGCCGCTGCGCGGTGTCCCGGCGGGATGTCGAGGGACCGGAGGCTCAGATGATCCGTCGCGCCCTCGAGCAGGCCCGCGGGGTCAAGGCAGCCGCCGCACGCCGCCTGGGCTGGTCGCGCCAGAAGCTCTACCGCCGCCTGGCCACCCTGGGGCTGGAGCAGGGCTGACGCGAGGGTCAGTCGCAGGCGGCGGCGCTCCTCTCGCTGCCTGCGCTGCTGGTCCCCGGAGAACCGACGCCGCCCGGGCAGGGGTTTTCCGCCCGCACGAGGTAGAAAAACGCGGATCCGGCCAGCGGCACCGTCCCATCCAGGCTCGTGGTGTCGGCGCCGTTGGTCTCCACGCAGGTGGCCGGATCGAAGCTCTCGGCGGCGTCGCTGCGCAGCGTGTCGTAGACCAGACTGTTGCCCGTGCCGCCGAGATCACTCGGCGCACTCCAGGTGAGGGTCTGCTTGTCGGCCTCGTAGAACAGGTCCCGGGCCTGGCTCGGTGGTCCCCAGACGTCCCCGTTGCTGTCGTCGCAATCCCGACCGCCGAGCCCCTGCTCGCAGATGCCGTCGTTGTCGGTGTCGTATTCCGCCGCTGCGCCCGTGCAGGAGACCGTCAGCGTCCAGGACCGCTGACTGGAGAGCAG
>JALUUN010000555.1 GCA_027021325.1 Planctomycetota bacterium | reverse complement strand
TGCCCCGCCTCGGCCGTCCCGGCAGCCAGCCCATGAGCGATCCTGAGCGTTACCAGCACGTGAAGAGCCTCTTCCGGGAGGCGTGCGCCCTGGAGGGGCCGGCGAGAGATGCCTTCCTCGAGGAGATCCGGAGGGAGGATGCGAGCCTCGCTCGCGAGGTGGAGCTGCTGCTCCGCTTCCACGGGGAGCGTGCGGCGAACACGGATCCCAACACGAAGGATCCCGAGTGGGAGACCGACCATAGCGACCCTGCCTCTAGCGGTGAGGAGACCTTCGGCCCCTACCGGGAGCTGAAGCTGCTGGGGCGGGGCGGGCAGGCGGTGGTGTACGAGGCGGTGGACGGGCGTCTTGGACGCAGGGTGGCGTTGAAGATCCTGGAGGGCTTCGTCGCGGGTTCGGAAGCCGGCGTGCGCCGCTTCAAGCGGGAGGCGGCGATCGCCGCCCGGCTGCGGCACCCGGGGATCTGCGCGGTCTACGAGGCGGGCGTGATCGAGCGGACCCCCTACATGGCCATGGAACTGGTGGAGGGCGAGACCCTCCACAGCCTCATCGCCACGGCCAGGGACGAGGGCGCCTCCGACCTCTCCACCTTCATCCAGGGAGAGGAGAGTGCGGCCACGGAGACCGGCCCTTTCGTTCCGAGCCAGGCGGGGGATGACGACGGCTCCTCCTCCGGCCCCTCGGACCTGGCCGGCATCCGACGCCTCTGCGAACTCTTCGAAGACATCGCCCGCGCGCTGCACGCGGCCCACGAGCAGGGGGTGATCCACCGGGACATCAAGCCCGGCAACATCATGCTCAAGCCCGACGGCCAACCCGTGATCCTGGACTTCGGCCTGGCCCGCTCCGACGACGAGGACTTCCAGACCCTGACCCGCACGGGCGACTTCATGGGCACGGTGCCCTACATGTCCCCGGAGCAGTTCCTGGTGCAGCGGGTGCGCCTGGACCGGCGCACGGACGTCTACTCCCTGGGCGTCACCCTCTTCGAGGCCCTCACCTGCCGGCGCCCCTTCGAGGCCCCCACCAGGGAGGGCATCGTCCAGGCCATCCAGTTCAAGGATCCCCCGGACCTCCGCCGCCTGAATCCGGCCATCCCCCCGGACCTCAAGACCATCGTCGAGAAGACCCTGGAGAAGGACCGGGATCGCCGCTACGAGACCGCCGAGGCCCTGGCCGACGACCTGCGCCGCTTCCTGGACCTCCAGCCCATCAGCGCCCGCCCCGTGACCCGCTGGATCCGGACCAAGCGCTGGGCCCAGCGCAACCCCGGCGTGGCGACGAGCCTGCTTTTGGCCTTCCTCTTCCTCTCGGGCGGCCTCGCCACCAGCCTCGTCCTGCTGGACCGGGCCACCGAGGCCGAGCAACGCGCCGCCATCCAGCGCGATCGCGCCGAGGCCGAACGGAATCGCGCCAGCCAGGAACGCGACCGCGCCAACCAGGAGCGCGACCGCGCCAGCGCCGAGCGCGATGCCAAGGAGGCGGCCCTCCGGAAGGCCGAGGCCGAGCGCGCCAACGTCCTGCG
>JALUUN010000554.1 GCA_027021325.1 Planctomycetota bacterium | reverse complement strand
TCTCCCGGGCCAGGCGCAGGCGGGTGCGGCGGACGGCCGCGCGCAGCTCTTCCTCCAGGGGCCGGAGGGACCGGCGGAGTTCGCGCAGGCGGAGGCGTTCTGGGTCGAGGCCGGCCTCGGCGCCGGGCAGAGGCGGCGCCCCCTCCGGGTTGCGCCAGCCCTGGATCGCCTCGCGCACGGCGCGGGCGGCCTCGAGCCCGGCGCAGGGCGCCTCCTCCAGGTCCACCTCGAGACGGGCGATCTCGGCGCGGAGGATCGAAGCCTCGGAGGGCCGGCCCCCGCGCCTCGCCCCCGGCGGCGACCAGCGCAGGCGCGGCGGCCCCTGGATGCGCCGCTGCAGCCGCCCGCGCAGGGCGACGATGCGCGGCACGAGCTCACGTAGGCGCCGCTCCGAGGCCAGGAGCGCCGCGAGCCCCGGCGCCAGGTGGCCGGCCCCCGCCTGCGCCGCCAGCGCCTCGAGGAGTTCCCCCCACGCGCTCCGTTCCGCGGTCTGCAGTTCCTCGACCTCGCGGCGCAGGGCGGCCAGACGCCGCCGCGCCTCCTCGCAGGCCTCCTCGGCCCCGGCCACCGCCTCCTCCAGACGCCGGCAGCGGGCCAGGACCGCCGCCGCCTCCGCCGCGGCGGCTCCGACTCCAGCCAGTTGCTCGCCGGCCTCCTCCAGGACCGCCCGGGCAGCGGCGAGATCGCGCTCCGCCTGCCCGGTCTGCTCCAGGCAGGCGGCGAGCTCCTCCTCCCGGCGTTCGCGTTCGCGCGCCGCCGCGAGACAGGCATCGGCGAGGCCCTGGAGACCGGCTTCGTCCACGGACCCAGGATAGCCGGCTTCTTGCCCGGGCCGGCGGCGCGGGCCTAGGCTCCAGAACTCCCGCGCGCCCGGCGCGCCTTCCCGCCTCCCCCGGCCCCTCCGCCTCTATGCCCCGCAATGCCAAGGAACGGCGCGGCGCCGCCCGCCAGCTTCGGGCCGCGAAGTCCACGGTCCAGTTCATCCGTTTCCTCGCCGCCCTCAACGTCCTCGGCCTCCTCGTGCCCTTGCGCGACGCGGTCCAGGCCCTGGAGACGGACTCCGGATCCCTGGGCCTCGTCCTCCTGCACGCCGGCCTCATCGTCTTCCTGACCCTGGCCTTCTTCCTGGCGGCCTTCCAGCCGGTCCTCTGGATGTCGGGCCTCGCCGCGGTCATGAGCGGCTACGCCCTCCTGGACCTGGCGCGGGGCGAGACCCTGGACCTCCTGCGGATCCTCTGGCTGGTCTTCCTCTGGCTCGCCGTCCTGCCGGCGCTGCGGGCGCGGCGCATCGCCCGCGAACACCCGGACCTCGCCGCCCTCATGGTGCTGGGGACCGCCGCCACCAAGAGCCTGCGCCGTCTTCCCGAGGACGAACGCGACGAAGCCGCGGAGGAGCTGGTCGTCCAGGCGCGCCGCAAGGCGATCCGGAACACCGCCGCCGGCGCGGCCCTCATCGCCGTCCTGACCGCCGCGGCGGTGATCACGACCGCGGGCTGAGGCCCGAGGCGGACACACCTCCGGCCCG
>JALUUN010000553.1 GCA_027021325.1 Planctomycetota bacterium | reverse complement strand
GGTGGCGGTGTTCACGAACTCCATCATGGCGGCGATGGCCGTGTTCAGGGCCAGGGCCTCGAGGTCGCGGGTGACCTTGGCGATGGCCCGGTGCAGGGCACGCTCGACCTCCTCGTCGGGCCCGCCGCCCTCCTCCTGCAGCCAGGGATGGAGCTCGGGCCCGTCGTCTTCGGGCGGCACGTAGAGGCGCCAGACCCGCTGCAGGAAGCGGTGGACCCCCGGCAGGTCCCGCGGGTTCCAGGGAGCGGAGGCGGTGACCGGCCCCATGAAGGCCTCGTAGAGGCGCATGGTGTCCGCCCCGTACTCCTCGATCACCTCGTCGGGGTTGATGACGTTGCGCAGCGACTTGGACATCTTGGCGACGATGCGCGTCAGCGGCGCGCCGTCCTCCTTGCGCACGAAGCTTCCGTCCTCGCGCTCCTCGACCGCCTCGATGGGCACGAGCGCCCCGCGCTCGTCCTTGTAGGCCCAGGACTGGACCATGCCCTGGTTCACGAGCTTCTGGAAGGGCTCGGGGGTCGAGACGAGACCGCAGTCGTAGAGGACCTTGTGCCAGAAGCGCGCGTAGAGAAGGTGCAGGACCGCGTGCTCCGCCCCGCCCACGTAGAGGTCCACGGGCATCCAGTAGCCCTCGGCCTCCTCGCTCCAGGGACGCTCGTCGTTGCGCGGATCGCAGAAGCGCAGGTAGTACCAGCAGGAACCGGCCCACTGCGGCATGGTGTTCGTCTCGCGCCGCCAGACCCGGCCCTCGGCGTCCACCACCTCGACCCAGTCCTTCGCCCGCGCCAGGGGCGGCTCGCCGTCCCCGGTGGGCTTGAAGTCGCCGAGCTCGGGCAGGGTCACGGGCAGATCCTCGTCAGGGACCAGGCGGACCTCGCCGCCGGGGCCGTGCAGGATCGGGAAGGGCTCGCCCCAGTAGCGCTGACGGCTGAAAAGCCAGTCGCGCAGGCGCCAGGTGACCTTGGGCCGGCCGTGGCCGTGCTCCTCGAGCCAGGCGTTCATGCGCGCCTTGGCCTCGGCCACCGGCAGGCCGTCGAGGAAGCCGGAGTTCACCATCACTCCGTCGCCCCAGTAGCACTCCAGGCGCTCGCCGTCGCGTTCGGCGACGCGCCCGAAGCCCTGGCGCTCGGCCTCGGCGGGGTCGGCGGGGCGCTCCTGCAGAGGCCGGACCACGGGCACGATGGGCAGCCCCATCTGCAAGGCGAAGTCGAAGTCGCGGGCGTCGCCGCCGGGCACCGCCATGATCGCGCCGGTCCCGTAGCCCATGAGGACGTAGTCGGCGATCCAGACCGGGAGGCGGCGCCGCGGGTCGCCCTCGGGATAGACCGGATTCAGGGCCCAGGCCCCGGTCCAGACCCCGGTCTTCTCCTTCTGGAGCGCGCTCCGCTCCAGCTCGGACTTGCGGGCGGCCTGCTCGCGGTAGGCCTCGACCGCCGCGCGCCGCTCCGGCGTCGTGATCTGATCGACCAGCGGGTGTTCGGGCGCCAGCACGCAGTAGGTGGCGCCGAACAGGGTGTCCTGGCGGGTCGTGAAGACGCGCAGGCGCTCCTCCTGCCCCTCCAGAGGGAACTCGATCTCGGCGCCCTCGGAGCGCCCGATCCACTCGCGCTGCATGGCCTTGACCGACTCCGGCCAGTCCAGGCCCTCGAGGTCCTCCAGGAGGCGCTCGGCGTAGGCGGTGATGCGCAGCATCCACTGGCGCAGGGGCCGGCGCACGCAGGGGTGGTTGCCGCGCTCGCTGCGGCCGTCAATGACCTCCTCGTTGGCCAGCACCGTGCCCAGGGCCTCGCACCACCAGACCGGGATCTCGGCCTGGTAGGCCAGCCCCTTCTCGTAGAGCCGGCAGAAGATCCACTGCGTCCACTTGTAGTAGCCGGGATCGGTGGTGGCGAACTCCCGATCCCAGTCGTAGGAGAAGCCCAGGCGCTGGAGCTGCTCCCGGAAGCGGGCGATGTTGCGCTCGGTGGTCTCCCGCGGGTGGGTACCGGTCTGGATGGCGTACTGCTCGGCCGGCAGGCCGAAGGCGTCCCAGCCGATGGGGTGCAGGACGTTGTCCCCGCACATGCGCCGCCAGCGCGCCACGATATCGGTGGCGGTGTAGCCCTTGGGATGGCCGACATGCAGGCCGGCCCCCGAGGGATAGGGGAACATGTCCAGGATGTAGCGCTTGGGCTTCGCCGGGTCGAAGTCCGGATCGCCCGGGTTGGGCGTCCGGAAGCTGCGGTTCCGGTTCCAGAACTCCTGCCAGCGCTTCTCGATGGCCTGGAAGTCGTAGCGGGGCATGGCGATCGCGGGGCTTTCCCGGGGGCTGCCCGGGACCGGGGGACCGGATAGGGTAGCGGACGGCGCGGCTTGATCCCCGGCCGGGCCGCGCTATCCTTTTCCGGCCCCGGTCCGCGGACCGCCCCGCGAGGGCCCCGGCGGGCCGGACCGGTTCCCGTGGGGCATTAGCTCAGTTGGGAGAGCGCAGCACTGGCAGTGCTGAGGTCAGGGGTTCAAGTCCCCTATGCTCCACCACCGGGAACCCCGCCCGGCGGCGCCCGGCCGCAGCCGCGGCCGGCCCCGGACCCCGCGCGAGCCCATGGCCGAGTTCTTCGACGCCGACCGCCTCCAGCGGCTCGCCGACCTGCGGGCCCGGGGCGTGGATCCCTACCCCGCCCGCAGCCCCGAGGACCGCGAGCCCGCCGGCGCCCTGGTCCGGGAGGCCCGGGAGATGGAGGCCGGGAGCGAGGGCCGCGAGGCCGTGGTCTGCGGCCGGGTGCTCGGCCGCCGCGGCTACGGCAAGCTGGTCTTCCTGGACCTCCACGACCAGGACGGGCGGATCCAGGCCTGCCTGCAGAAAGACCGCCTGTCGGCCCCGGACTTCGCCCTCACGAAGCTCCTGAACCTGGGCGACCTCGTGGCCGTGCGCGGGAGTCTTGGCCGCACCCGCGTCGGAGAACCCACGGTCTTCGGGACGGAGTTCCGGATCCTCGCCAAGGCGCTGCTCCCGCCGCCGGAGAAGTGGCACGGCCTGAACGACCCCGAGCTGCGCGCCCGCCTCCGCTACGCCGACCTGTTCTCGAGCCCCGAGGTCCGGCAGCGCTTCCTGAAGCGCGCCGCCGTGGTCCGCGCCCTGCAGGAGGTCCTGGAGGCCCGCGGCTTCGTCGGCGTCGAGACGCCGGTCCTGCATCCGGTCTACGGCGGCGCCAACGCCCGGCCCTTCCGCACCCACCACCATGCCCTGGACATGGACCTGTACCTGCGGATCGCCCCGGAGCTCTACCTCAAGCGGCTTCTCGTCGGCGGTCTGGAGCGGGTCTACGAGATCGCGCGCGTCTTCCGCAACGAGGGCATCTCGAACCGGCACAATCCCGAGTTCACGATGCTCGAGTTCTACGCCGCCTGGTGCGACTACCGGCACATGGCCGAACTCACCGAGGAGCTGGTCGCCGCCGCCGCCCGCGCCGCCGGCCTGGAGCAGGAGGACGGGCGGCTCCGCGCCCGGTTCCGCGGCGAGGACTACGACCTGAGCCCGCCCTACCCGCGGCGCCGCTACCGGGAACTCTTCGAGGAGGCCCTGGGCTTCCCGCCCGAAGACCGGAAGCGGGTGCGCCGGGCCCTCGAGGAGCACGGGCTCCCCTGGGAGGGCGAGGAGCCCTACCCCTACTGGAAGGCGGTGAACGCCCTCTTCGAGGAGGCCGTCGAGCCCGGCCTGCGCGGCCCGGTCTTCGTCCTCGACTACCCGGCCGCCATCTGCCCCCTGGCCAAGCCCTCGCCCGAGGATCCGGCCTGGGCGGAGCGCTTCGAGTTCTTCCTCGGCGGCATGGAACTGGCCAACGCCTTCTCGGAACTGAACGACCCCGAACTGCAGCTGCGCAGGTTCGAGGAGCAGGTCCGCGACCGCGATCCCGAGACCCCTGCCGAGGTGGACCACGACTATGTCCGGGCGCTCGCCTACGGCATGCCGCCGGCCGGCGGCTGCGGCATCGGCGTGGACCGCCTGGCCATGGTGCTCCTCGGTGCCGACTCCATCCGCGAGGTCCTGTGGTTCCCGCACCTGCGCCCCGAGGCCGGCCTCGGCGCCGGAGCGGAGCCTCCCCCCGGAGACGGCGGGACGGGCGCTTCCCCCGGGGGCGGCGCGGCGGCGGCGGGAGAGGCCGCCGCGCCGGATTCCGCCGCCGACGGCTGCTAGGATCCGCGGGCGTTGATCCGCCTCGCCCTGGCCTACCTGCTGCGGCGCCCGGTCCAGCTCCTGGCGGTCCTGGGCGTGGCCGTCGGCCTGACCGCTCTGCTCGCGGTGCTCTCGGTCATGAACGGCCTGATCGCCGCCGACCGCGCCCAGGTACGGGGCCCTCTGAGCGACCTGCACCTGGTGCCGCCGCCGGGATCGGGGGTGCTGCGCTACGAGGACTACCGCCAGGTCCTGGAGCCCCTGCCCGAGGTCCGGGCCTGCGCCCCGCACCTCGTGGGCTACGCCGTGCTCGGCGTGCGCAACCTCAGCGGTGTGCTCCTGAACACGCCGCGCAGCGCCGACCTGAACGGCGTCCAGGTGGTCGGCATCGACCCCGAGGCCGAGCTCCAGGTCAACGACTTCGGCCGCTGGCTGCGCGACGCCCGGCGTCTGGCCGTCGAGGATCCCGCCGAGCCCTTCCGCATGCCCGAGCGCTGGCGGGTACGCCGCTACGCCCCGGCCCTCGTGAGCGACCGCCTGGTCGAGGCCCTGGGCCTGCGCCGCGAGGAGATCCTGCAGCTGGGCGCCCTGCCCCCCGAGATCCCGCCGCCCGGCGAGGACTTCCTTCCCCACAACGGCCGCTTCCACCTCCTGGGCAGCTACGCGGGCAGCGACTACGAGCTGGACATGGACCGGATCCTCACGCTGCGGACCGGTCGCAACGGTCTCCTCGAGAACCTCCTCGCCCCCCTGGACCGGGAGATCTCCGACTTCAGCGAGATCCTCATCCGCCTTGAGGAAGGCGTCGATCTGGAACAGGGCCGGAGAGCGGTCCTCGCTGCCCTGGCGGCGGCCGGGCTGCCGGCTCCAGGCGACCCGGACCATCCCGGCGGCTCCCTGGAGACCTGGGAAGAGCGGCGGGCACCCTATCTCCTGGCCATCGAGAACGAGCGCCGGGTCACCGCCCTGGTCCTCTTCTTCATCGTCGTCGTCGCCGCCTTCGGACTCTTCGCGACCCTCGGCGCCCTGGTCCGGGAAAAGGTCCGCGACCTGGGCATCCTCGCCGCCCTGGGCTGTTCCCCCTGGCGCCGCGGCGGCCTGCTGCTCGGCGTCGGCGCCGCCGGCGCAGCCGCCGGCACCGCCCTCGGCGGGCTCGCAGGCTGGTGGCTGAGCCGCCACATCGAGGCGGTCGAGACCTTCCTCGGCTGGTTCGGCGTCGAGGTCTTTCCCGAGGGCATCTACGTCATCCACCACCTGCCGAGCCAGTGGATCCCGGAGCAGGCCGCCGCCCTCTCCGCCGCCACCTTCGCGACCGGCGTCCTCTTCACCCTGGCGCCGGCGATCCACGCCGCCACCCTCTCGCCCTCCACCGCCCTGCGCTACGAGTGACGGATCCCGCCGCCTTCGCCCTGGCCGCCCGCGGCCTCTGGAAGAGCTACCGCATGGGGGCCGGACGCCTGCAGGTCCTCCGGGACGTCTCCCTGGCCCTGCGCCCCGGCGAGGTCTGCGCCCTGATGGGCGCCTCGGGCTCGGGCAAGTCCACCCTCCTCCACCTCCTCGGCCTCCTCGACCGCCCCGACCGCGGCGAGGTCCTCTACCACGGCCGGCGCGCCCCGGGCTCGCCGGGGGCGCGGGCGCGGCTGCGCGCCCGGAGTCTCGGCTTCGTCTTCCAGCAGTTCCACCTGCTGCCGGAACTGAACGCCCTGGAGAACGTCCTCATGCCGCGGCGCCTGGCCCTGGGCGCGGCCTGGTGGAGCCGCCGCCGCGAGGAGCGCGCCCGCGCCCGCGCCCTTCTGGAGCGCGTCGGCCTCGGCGAGCGCCTGCGCCACCGGCCGAAGCAGCTGTCGGGCGGCGAGCAGCAGCGCGTCGCCCTGGCCCGGGCGGTGGTCGGACGGCCGGCGGTGCTCCTGGCCGACGAACCGACCGGCAACCTCGACAGCCGCACCGGCGAGGGCATCCTGGAGCTCCTCCTGGAGCTCGCCCGGGAACACGGCTCGGCGGTCCTGCTCGCGACCCACGATGCGACGATCGCCGCCCGGGCCGGCCGCCTCCTGCACCTGCGCGACGGCTGTCTGGACGGCGGCGCCGAAGGGGCCCCGGCCGGCGAAGGCGCTGCCGAGAACAGCGTCCGGAAGACTCCCGAGCCCACAGGGGACGAGGGCGGCGGGACCGGGCCGGGTGCCGGCCCGGAGGAGGCCCGGTCGTGAACCTCCTGCGTCTGTCCTGGGCCTGGTTCCGGCACCGCCGCCTGCTCCCCCTCTCCGCCCTCTGCATCGGCCTGGGGGTGGCGGTGCTCTTCGCGGTCCTTGCAGTCCTGAACGGCTTCCTCCTGAAGTACGAGGAGACGCTCCGCGCCTTCACCGGCGACCTGGTCCTGGACCTGCCCGGCCGCGGCCTCGAGCGCTACGGCGGCGCCACGCCGGCCGCAGCCTGGGAACGGCTCCTGGAGGAAGAGCCCGAGATCGAAGCCTGGAGCCGCCGCCTGCACTGGTTCGGCCTCGTCGGCCGCCGCGGCGACCGCAGCCTCTCCGACCCGCGCAGTTCCGACCTGAGCGGGGTCGTCCTCACCGGCATCGACCCCGGCGCGGACGTCCTGCTCGACGATCCGGCCATCCGGACGGCGCTCACGGCCGGCGGCGAGCTGCCGCCGGCGCTGCCCGGCCGCGGCCTCGCCCGCAGCCTCGGTCTCGAGCCCGGCGACGTCCTCGAGGTCGTGAGCTTCGTCACCACCGAGGAGGGCGACCCGGTCCCCGTGCGCCAGGGCTTCCGCGTCGCCGGCAGTTTCGCCACCGGCCAGTACGAGCAGGACCTGAACCGGGTGCTCGTCCCGCGCGAGGCCCTGGCGCGGATGCTGCGCCACCCCCGGGGCTTCAGCCACCTCGTCCTGCGCGCCCGGCCCGGGACCGACCTCGAGGTCCTGGACCGGCACCTGGAAGAGCGCATCCGGAGCGAAGGCCTGGCCCGGTCCCTGGAGGTGGTCCAGACCTGGGAGGAGGTCGGCGGCCGCTTCCTGCAGGCGGTCCACAACCAGCGCGGCATCCTGGTCAGCGTCTTCTTCTTCATCGTCGTCGTCGCCGCCTTC
>JALUUN010000552.1 GCA_027021325.1 Planctomycetota bacterium | reverse complement strand
ATGCCGCCGCCGCCGGTCTGCTCGCCGGCTGGAGCCTCCTGGCGCCGGGGCCGGGGCCGCGGCCGGTGCCGGAAGTCGTGGCGCAGGCGCCGGTGGCGGCTCCCGAGGTGGAGATGGAAGCGGAGGCCGCGCCGCCCCGGCCGGTGGCGCCGTCCGAACCCGAGCCCGAACTCCGGCCCGTGGCCTGGCGGCTGCCGCCGCCCCCGGATCCCGTGCCGGCCGAGCACCAGCGCAGTGACCCCGCCCGCGAGCTCCGGCGGGCCTGGCGCGGGGAGCTTCCTGCGGCCGAGAAGCCGGCCGAGCCGGTCGCAGCACCGCCGCCTGCAGAGCCGCCGCCTGCCGCCCGCGAGGCTCCTTCTCCCTCGGCGAAGCCCCGGGTCCAGGTGCTGGCGCCGCGCCTGCGCCCGGGCCAGGCGATCACCGAGGCGGACTACCCCCGGCTGGCCCGGCGCAAGGGCTGGGAAGGGCTCGTCGTCCTGCGCGTCGAGGTCGCCGCCGACGGGCGCGTGCGCGAAGCCGAGGTTCTCCAGGGTTCCGGCCACGAGATCCTGGACGAGGCGGCGCTCCGGGCCGTCCGCGGCTGGTCCTTCCAGCCGGCCCTGGAGGACGGCCGTCCCGTGGCCGGCGAGACCCTTCTCCGCATTCGCTTCCGCCTGCGCTCCCCGGCGGCCGTGCGCGGCTGAGGGCCCGCCTGCCCGGCGTCTGCCTCCCGGCTGCGGAGCCGGCCGGGCTCCTCAGTGGCAGACGGTGCCGCCGTAGCCGAAGTGGCCCGGGCAGGAGATCCAGCCGCAGGTGTACCAGTAGGGGTAGAACCAGGGGTCGTGCCAGATCCGCGGGTAGCCGGGGCGGTCCTTGCGGCGCGTGAAGGTGGCCGTGGCCAGGATCTCCTCGCCGCCGGCCTCCAGGGGCAGGCGCAGGTGCAGGCCGTCCAGGTCCAGGTCGCTTCGCTCCAGGCCCGGCAGGAAGGGGAAGAGGAGGCGGGCCAGGGTCTCGCTCCGGGGCGGTACCTCGCCGCCGCCCTCGAGGAGCCTCGGGGCGTCGAAGGCCTCCAGGTCGGCGGCCAGGAGACGGGCCTCGGTCCAGGCCGGCCGCAGCGGCTCGGGCCCGGGGTTCTCGACCAGGATGCGCAGCTCGGCGCCGGCGGGGAGGTCCTCGATGCCGGCCTTGCGGATGCCCAGGACCGAGACCAGGACCCGGGCCGCGGTCCGGTCGGCCGCCTGGACCTCGACCTCCTGGGGGCGGGGCTGGTAGCGGTAGCGGAGGTCGTAGGTGGAGCAGGCTGCGGCCAGGACGGCCAGGAGGGCGAGGGGAAGGCTGCGCGTCATGGTCGGAAGGGATCGGACCCGCCCCTCAGCCTACGCGCCGGACGGCGGAGCGCTGTGGCAGCCCGGCGCCGGGCGAGCCGGAGAGGCGGGCCGCCGCGGCGCGGCGGCGAGACGGGCCAGGCCGCGGCGAAGCGGACCGGGCACCGAGGCAGGGCGGAGACGCGAGCGCCCTCTCCGCGGCGCCTAGAATCTCCGCCGCCATGGGCGTCCCCTTCTTCGACATCCACGCCGCCTGGGACGCCGGGCAGTGCGAGCGCCTGCGCCAGCGCTGGGAGGCCATCCTGGCCCACGGCCGCTTCGTGAACGGCCCCGAGATCCCCGAACTGGAGGCCGCGCTGGCGGCGTTCCTCGGCCTGCCCGAGGTCGTGGCCTGCTCCAACGGCTCCGACGCCCTGGTCCTGGCCCTGCGCGTGGCCGGCGTCGGCCCCGGCGACGAGGTCCTGGTCCCGGCCTTCACCTTCTTCGCCACTGCCGGGGCGGTGGTCCGCCTGGGCGCGCGGCCGGTCTTCTGCGACATCGCCCCGGAGACCTTCTGCCTGGACCCCGAGGACGCCGCCCGCCGCGCCGGCCCGGCGGTGCAGGCGGCGCTCCCGGTCCACCTCTACGGCCGGCCTTGCGCGGTCGCGCCCCTGCGCGAGGCCCTGCGCGAGGCCACCGGCCGTGACGTCGCCATCGTCGAGGACGCGGCCCAGGCGGTGGGCGCGGTGGGGGAGGAGGGGCCCTGCGGCGGGCTCGGGATCGCGGCCGGCTTCTCCTGCTTCCCGACCAAGAACCTGGGCGCCACCGGCGACGCGGGTTTCGTCACCACCCGCGACGCCGAAGCCGCGCAGCGCATGCGGCGGCTGCGGGAGCACGGCATGGACCGGCGGTATCTCCACGAAGAGGCGGGCTGGAACTTCCGCATGGACAGCCTGCAGGCGGCCTCCCTTCTCGTCGCCCTGGAGCGCTTGGAGGCCTGGACGGAGGAGCGCCGCGCCGCCGCCCGCCACTACCGGGAGCTCTTCGCGGAGGCCGGCCTCGGGCCCCGGGTCGTGGTCCCGCAGGACGCCCCGGGCCATGTCTGGCACCAGTTCGTCCTCCGGGTGCGGGAGGACCGGGACGGGCTGCGCGAGGCCCTGGCGGAACAGGGCATCGGCAGCGCCGTCTACTACCCCTGGCCGCTGCACCTGCAGCCTTGTTTCGCCGGCCTCGGCGGCCGCGAGGGCGGTCTGCCGGAGAGTGAACGAGCGGCGAAGGAGGTGCTGGCTCTCCCCATCCAGCCCGGGCGCACGGCCGAGGACCGGGTCCGGGTGGTGGAGGCGATTGCGGCCTGGGTCCGGTCCCGGTCCTAGGACCGGACCCGGGGCGAGGGCTCAGGCGAGGAGCCCTTCCTGGCGCAGCCAGGCCTCGAGGCGGCCGAGCTCGCCTTCCAGGCGCTCCAGGAGGCCGGGCGCGTCCTCCAGGGTGCCGGCCCGGGCCTGGTCCTCGAGGTGGGCGGCGGCACTGCGGACGCCCTCGGCGCCGAGGTTCGCGGAGCTGCCCTTGAGGGCGTGGGCGGCCTGGTGGATCTGCTCCAAGGCCTTGCCCTGGATGCCGTTACGGATGCCCTCCAGGCGGTCGGGGAGTTCTTCCCAGAACTCCTGGAAGAGTTCCGCCAGCTCGCCGTCGTCGCAGAAGAGTTCCTGGAGCTCGGCCAGCTTGGCCGGATCCACGGGAGGGGAAGTCGGTGCGGGATTCATAGGTAGAGGGGGACGGGCCCGGAGGCCGGAAGTCCCCCCCTTTGCGGCCGCCGCACCGGCGGCTTGAGGAGCCTCGCCGGGAGCGCGGCGGCGCCGGCCGTCCTTCCCCGTGGCGGCGGGCGGCGCTTTCGTGGTCTCCCGCCTGCTGGCGGCGGAGGCTTCAGTCTCGCGCCGCCCGGGCGCCGGTTTCTCCGCCGGCCGGAGCGGCGGGCAGGAGCTTCCGCAGGCACCAGAAGTTCACGCCGAGGAGCATGGCCCAGATCAAGAGCGTCAGGAGCTCGTGGCCGCCGTGGCCGGCGGAGGCGGCGGCGTCCGCCGCGGGAAGGGCCGCCGACGCGGCGGCCTGGATCAGGGCGGGGAGGGCGTGGGCGGGCACGCCGCTACTTGTAGACGCGGAACTGTCCCCGTTTCAACAGGTCCCAGTACAGATTCAGGTCGCGCCGGATCTCGCCGGAGAGGATCGCCACGCCCAGGATGTTCGGGAAGGCCATGGCGAAGATCATCATGTCGCTCAGGTCCTTGATGTTCGTCGAGTTGACGATGGAGCCGAGAAACACGAAGGGCAGGAATCCGAGGCGATACCAGATGCTGGCCTTGTCCCCGAAGAGCCAGGTGAAACAGCGCTCGCCGTAGTAGGACCAGGAGATCACCGTCGAGTAGGCGAACAGTGCCGTCGCCAGGGCCAGGACATAGGGGAACCAGGAGATCTTCTCGCCGAAGGCCTTGGAGGTCAGGGCGGCACCCTGGTTCGTGACGACCAGATCGTTGAACTCGGGGTTGTTGTAGGCGCCGGTGATGACGATGACCAGGCCGGTCATCGTGCAGACCACGATGGTGTCGATGAAGGGTTCCAGAAGGGCGACGATGCCCTCGCGCACCGGGTACTCGGTCCGGGCCGCCGAGTGGGCGATGGCCGCGGAGCCGACGCCGGCCTCGTTGGAGAAGGCGGCGCGCTTGAAGCCGATGACCAGGGTGCCGATGAAGCCGCCGTAGAGGGCGTCGCCGCGGAAGGCGCCGGCGAGGATCTCGCCGAAGGCGCCGGGGATGTGCCCCAGGTGGGTGAGCAGGATGAAGAGGCAGGCGGCCACGTAGACGCCGACCATGAAGGGGACGATCTTCTCCGCGGTGGCGGCGATGCGCTTGATGCCGCCGACGATCACGATGCCCACGGCCACCGTCATGATCAGGCCGTAGACCGCCGGATACTGGTCGAAGAAAGGCACCGTCTGGCGGATGGCGCCCAGGGACTGGTTGACCTGGAAGGTGTTGCCGCCGCCCAGGGAGCCGCCGATGCAGAAGATCGCAAAGAGGACGGCGAGCACCCGGCCCAGACCGCCGAGGCCCCGCTCCTGGAGGCCCAGCGACAGGTAGTACATGGCCCCGCCCATGATCCGCCCGTCCGAGCGCACACGGCGGTACTTCTGGCCCAGGGTGCACTCCGCGAACTTGGAGCTCATGCCGAGGAAGCCGGCGGTCACCATCCAGAAGATGGCACCGGGGCCGCCCAGGCCGACGGCGATGGCGACGCCGGCGATGTTGCCGAGGCCGACGGTGGCGGAGAGGGCCGAGGCCAGGGCCTGGAAGTGGGAGACCTCGCCCTCGTCCTCCGGGTTGTCGAAGCGCCCGCGCGTGACCTGGAGGGCGTGGCGGAAGCCGCGCAGGTTGATGAAGCCCATGCGCAGGGTGAAGAAGATCGCCCCGAGCACCAGCCAGGCGATGACCAGGGGCACCTGCACGGGATTGCCGTCCCGGGTCGTGGTCTCGAAGCTGAGGATGGGATAGAAGAGAACCGAGCCCAGCCAGCCGACGACGACCCCGGCGCCGGCGTCGATGGCTTCCAGGAGGCCGCCGTCCTGCGCTTCACCGGCGGCGTCCTGGACGGCCGCGGCGGTGTCTCCGGCTGCGGCGGCCGCCTCCTGGAATCCGGTCGAGGGCAGGGCTCCCCCGGCCGCGAGGGCCTGCGGCGCGGCGAGGCCCAGGAGGAGGAGCGGGAGGAGGAGGGCGCGAAGGGTGGACATGCAGCCTCGGGTCGGGAGAGCGGGTCGGGGCCGCCGGACGGCCCGGGGCGATTGTGGCGGCCCCCTGGAGTGCGGGCAATCTGCGGCAGACCCGCCCGTAACCCCTCACGGGGCATTCCGTCCATTCCACCGGAGGAATCGCCATGAGAATCGACTTCGAGGGTGTCCGGGACATCGAGGACCTGCGTTCCGTCCCCCCGGACGAGTACGTCTGCCGCATCGCCGAGGTCCGGGTGAGCCAGTCCCCCTCAGGCCACGAGCGCTGGGGCCTGCGCTGGGAGGCCGCGGAAGGAGACTTCCAGGGCCGCACGGTCTGCTGGGACAGCCTCCACTGGAGCGAACGCGGCCTGCCCCGGGCGCGCTACGTCCTCTCCGTCCTCGGCTTCCCGGTGGACCGGAGCCTGGAGCTGGAGCCCTCGGACCTGGAGGGGCGCCGGGCCCGGGTGACGGTGGAGCCGGAGGAGCGCGTGGATCCTTCCACCGGGATCCGCCGCCTTCTGAACCGGGTGCCCTTTGCCGGCTACCGGCCCCTGGAGGCGGCCGGGCCGCCGGACGGGGAGGCCGGGCCCCCGGGCGGGGAAGAGGAGCCGCCGGGCGCGGCGGCGGCGCAGGGATAATCTGCGCCGTCCCCATACCGGCTTCCTCATGGACGACCGCAACCTCATCGCCGTGGCGGAACAGGCCGCCGCTCCCTCCCGTGTCCTCCGCGGCCCCGTCGAGGGCGCCACGATCCTCGCCGCCGACGGCCGCACCTTCCTGGGCACGCGCCTGGAGTTCGAGGATCCGTCCCTGGACCAGGACGCTCTCTCCAACGGCCTGGCCGCCGGCCGCGTCCAGGGCATGCGCCAGGTGGTCCGGGCCGGCTACTACCGGCCGGTCCCCGACGGCCGCCCGCGCCTCCCCCGCGAGGCGCTCCTGCGCCTGCGCGAACTCGCGGCCCCGGGCATGGCGGTCATCGTCTCCGGCGGCACGGGCGAGTTCGTCGAGCGGCCCCTGGAGGAGCTCCTGGCCGAGGCGGGGCTTGCCTGAGGGCGCTGCTTCGGAGGGCCGCCATGGACCGCAGGGAGTACCAACGGCTGGTCGCCAGACTCCGCGAGTACGACTACGCCTACTACGTCGAAGGCGAGCCCAGGATCCCCGACGCGGAGTACGACCGCCTGTTCCGCAGGGTCCAGGAGTGGGAGGAAGCCCACCCCGAGCAGATCCTCCCCGAGAGCCCGACCCAGCGTGTCGGCGCCCCCTTGCCCGAGGGCTCGAAGTTCGAGCGCGTCCGGCACGCCGTGCCCATGATCTCCCTGGAGAGCCTGTTCTCCTTCGAGGAGGTGCGGGAATGGCACACCCGCGTCCTCAAGGGCCTGGAGGGCCGGGAGCCGCCGGTCTACGCCCTGGAGCCCAAGTGGGACGGGGTCTCGGCCAGCCTGATCTACGAGGACGGCCTGCTGGTGCGCGGGGTGAGCCGCGGCGACGGCACCTGGGGCGAGGACCTGACGCGCAACCTCAAGGCCGTCGGCGGGGTGCCGCTCCGGATCCGGGCGCGGAAGGCGCCGCCCCTGCTGGAGGTCCGCGGCGAGGTCCTGATGCCGGTGACGCGCTTCGAGGCCCTGAACCGGGAGCTGGAGAAGCAGGGCGAGCCGGTCTTCGCCAATCCGCGGAACAGCACCGCCGGGACCCTGAAGCGCCTGGATCCGGCGATCGTCGCCTCCCGTGGCCTGCGCTTCCAGGCCTGGGAGCTGACCCGCGCCGAGGGCCTGGACTTCGAGCGCCACAGTGAACAGATGGACGCCCTCCGCGAGTGGGGCTTCCCGGTGAGCGAACTCCGGGAGCTGGCCCGGGATCCCGAGGCGATCCGAGCCTGGCACGCCGGCCTGGAGGAACGCCGGGCGGGGCTCGACTTCGAGACCGACGGCATCGTCGTCAAGGTGGACCAGCTCGCCCTGCGCGCGATCCTCGGCAGCCGGGCGCGCACGCCGCGCTGGGCCTGCGCCTGGAAGTTCGCGCCGGTCGAGGACCTGACCATCCTCCTCGACGTGGAGGTCCAGGTGGGCCGGACCGGCCGCCTCACCCCCCGGGCGGTCCTGGAGCCCGTGCGCCTCGGGGGCACCACCGTCCGCCACGCCACCCTCCACAACTTCTCCTACATCCGCGAGCGTGACATCCGCATCGGCGACACCGTGCGGGTG
>JALUUN010000551.1 GCA_027021325.1 Planctomycetota bacterium | reverse complement strand
GCCTGGCCGGCATCCGCGTCTTCGCCACCGGCGGCATCGGCGGCGTCCACCGCAACTGGCAGCTCCACCCCGACCTCAGCGCCGACCTGGCCGAGATCGCCCGCGCTCCCGTCCTGACCGTCTCCGCCGGCGTCAAGTCGGTCCTCGACGGACCCGCCACCCTCGAGGCCCTGGAGGCCCTCGGCGTCCCGGTCCTCGGCTGGAGATGCGACCGCCTCCCCGCCTTCCAGGCCCCCGGCCTCCAGGGCCCACGCCTTCCCCACCGCGTGGAAGAGGCCACGGAAGCCGCGTGCATCGCCCGCCTGCACTGGGAGGAACTCGACGGCGGTGGCGTCCTCCTCTTCCGCCGGGTCCCCGCCGAGGCCGCCCTGGACGACGACGCCGTCGAGGCCGCCGTCACCGCCGCCCTCGGGGAAGCACGCCGCACGGGCGTGCGCGGCCCCGACCTCACGCCCTTCCTCCTCCGCGAGATGGCCCGAGCCACCGGCGGCGCCAGCCTGGAGGCGAACCTCGCCCTGCTCCGGGCGAACGCCCGCCTGGCCGGCGAGGTGGCCGCCTGTCTTGACAGAACGTCCCTTCCGGAATAGAGGCGTGGAGTATGGCACCGACTTCCCCTCTCCTTCTCCTCCTCGCCGGTGCCTTCCTCCCCGCGCCCGTCGCGCAGGGAGGAGGCCCCGACCTCCTGCGCACCCACTCCACCTCCCTCCTGGCCGGCCTCACCGAAGCCGGCGACCAGGACCTGGATGGCGTCCCCGACTATGCCTTCGTGGAAACCTCGACGACGTCCCGGCTCCACATCGTCTCCGGCGCCACCGGCCTCGAGATCGGCTCCCTGGACACGGGGATCTCTGCCCAGCCCAGCGCCCTCGCCGATGTCGGCGACCTCGACGGGAACGGACTCCACGAGATCGCTCTGGGCTGGTCCGGCTCGGAAGAAGTCTGGATCCTGCAGGACGGTTTCTTCTTGATGTACCTCTGGGCGGCGCCCTCCGGCGCGGCGGGCTTCGGCACGGACATCACCAGTCCCGGCGACCTCGACGGCGATGGGGTTCCCGACGTCCTGGTCGGCGCCCCCTTCTCCGACAACGGCAACGGCCGCGTGATCGCCTACTCCGGAGGCACCGGAGCGCTGCTCTGGGAACTCCTCGGCTTCGAGGCCGGAGCCAACCTCGGCCATCGCCTCGCCGCGCCAGGGGACCTGAACGGAGACGGCGTCCCCGACTTCGCCGTCTCGGCGCCCGCCTCGGCCCTGGGCGGCCCGGATGCCGGCCGCGTGGTCCTCACCTCGGGCGCGGTGGGTTTCCAGACCCTGGGCTCCTTCAACGGCCTCTCCGGAGAACGCTTCGGCAGCGAACTCGCGGCCGTCGGGGACCTGAACGGAGACGGCCTCCTCGACCTCGCCGCCTCGACCCTGGCCGACGGACTGACCACCCCCTGGGTCCGTACGCTCTCGGGAGCGGACGGCTCCCTGCTCTGGGCCGCCTCGCGCACTCCCGCGACCCGGTTGGGAAGCGCCCTGGCCGGCGTGGGGG
>JALUUN010000550.1 GCA_027021325.1 Planctomycetota bacterium | reverse complement strand
TGGGCCAGGCTGCAGGAGAGAAGAAGGGAAGAAGCAACCAGGGTCGCGGAGACGAGGCGCAGCATCGCAATCGAAGAGCAGGGCCGGCCCGGGAACAGGCAGGACCGCCGGGGGCCCGGGCCGGTGCCCCCGGAGGCACCGGCCCTTATAGCAAAGATCCGGCCGGGCCGTCAAGGCCCGGTGCCTACCACGGGCACTCGCCGATCCCCTTGCGGATCCAGCCCGTGCCGATGGGAACCAGGATGACGGCGTCCGCCTCGTCCACCCGTTCGGGATCCGAACAGATGTGGATCACCCCGGGACCGGTCAGGCAGCGAGCGAACTGGATCTCGACCACGCGGTACTTGAGGGCGACGCACTTCATCTCCTCGAGGGCAGGTTCCTGCAAGGGCAGATCGTAGACGAAGGAGACCTTTCTCTGGATGTGGACCGACCACTCTCCGGTGGCCGAGTCCTCCTGCCACTTCCCGAACTGGGAGGAGAATCCGGTCTTGAGCTTTCCTTTCGCCAGGAGCCCCACAAGTCCCCGGGTCTCGGCCTCGAAGCCCGACTGCCAGCCCCTCCCGCTGCGCGTGCCCTCCACCTGAGTCACTCCCAGACGGATCTCCACGTCCAGCGTCATCTCCCCCTTGTCCACCGGGCAGAGGTCCATGCACCAGAGACCGTCGAAGACCGTGACCTCGCCGTCCCCGTCGGCATCCAGGGTGAAGGCGCCGTTCCGGATCCAGACCGACCGCCCCTGGCCGTTCTCGTCCTTCCAGGTGACCTGGCGCCAGGCCTGCACCCGGCTGAAGTGCGGGACCTCCGCCTCGGCATAGAGAAGGCCCGTGTCCGGATCCCGCACCAGGACGCCGCCCGGCGTCCCCGCCCCCAGCTGGAAGGCGAGGTCCCCGGCGTCGTCCAGGCCCTCCACCAGGACCGGGTCCCCTTCCTCGGCCCCGGGGAAAGGATCCTCGTACAGGATGCGCACCCGCGCCGCCGGGCCGCCTCCCGGCGGCGGCGGCACGTGGGGCGTGACCTCCAGGCCGCCGAGGTCCTCCCAGGCGGCATAGACATCCAGGGTCACCGTCTCGCCGTCGTACTCCGCCACCACCGGCTGCCGCGTCGCCGAGCCGGGAGCGATGGAAGCCGAGACCCCCGGGGCGTGGCTCAGGGTCAGGGAAGAGGGGAGCTGTGCGTTCGGCAGGAACTCCACCACGAAGAGCGGCGCCGGCCCCGAGGGCGTGTCCACCCGCGGGCCCTCCACCCGGCCGCCCGAGGGCGGCAGGCTCGCGGTCACCGAGTTTGCGGCCGAGACCGGCTCCAGGACGAAGTCCAGGGAAGCCGGCTCGTGGTCCTGTTTCTCCAAGACCCGCCAGACCGGCAGGTAGCCGGCGGCTTCCGCCTTCACCTTCCAGGTCCCCTCCGGCACCTGCTCGAAGAGGGCGTAACCCTCGGCGTCCACGGCGAGGCTCAGGCCGAGTTCGGGGAAGGAGACCGTGGCGCCCGCGACCGGGGATTCGTCCTCGTCCGGATCCGTGGGAGGGGTCGTCA
>JALUUN010000549.1 GCA_027021325.1 Planctomycetota bacterium | reverse complement strand
GACGACCATGCTGCCGTCGAGGAAGGTATCCACATCGCGGCCCTTGTCGAAGCCCGGTCCGCCCACGGACAGGGCCCAGTTCAGGAAGCCGCTGGCGTCGAAGCTGGCGACATAGATGTCGGACTCGCCGTTGCCGTTCAGGATGGTCTCGTTCGGCTCCCCCGAGCCCAGGAGGGTGGATCCGCGGAAGTGGCCGGTGACCACGGCGGTTCCGTCGCCGAGGATGTCCAGGCCGAAGATCGAGTCGTTGTTCAGGCCGCCGATGTTCGTGGCCCAGGCGACGTTCTCCACGGTGACCTGCCCGGGGGCGGTTCCGGTCACCGCCGGATTGCTGCCGTCGGCCACGGCCACGAGGATGCGCCAGGCGCCGGAGGGCAGGCCGCTGGTGGAGAGCACGTGCTCGACCAGGACGTCATTGGTCAGGGGGCTTTCTTCGACCAGGGTGAAGCGGTCGGCGACGGTGTTCGGGTCGCCGTCGCCGTCGGCGAAGACCTGGTAGGTGCCCTGGCCCTCGGGGTCGTTGCCGGTGAACTGGAGCGTGAACTCGAGACCTCGGGCGAGGGACACGTCGGCCGCCGGCTGCAGAACGTTCACGGTCGGGGCGGCATTGGTGCTGCCACCCCCGGCGCCGCCGCCGGCGGGGGAGCCGCCTCCGCTGCCCCCGCTGCAGGCGGCGAGGAGGAAGGAGGCGCCCAGGCCCAGGAGGCCCAGGCCGAGAAGGCGGACCGGATGCCGGTCCGACGGACGAAGGACGGCCGCGGAGACCGGCTCCGGGCCCGGCCGGGTGGAGGAAGGGGTCATGGTGTCGTGGAGGGGGCGGGGCTGGAAGCCCTGTAGCGGAGGGGGGATGGGGACGCCGCGACCTCCTGCGGGGGCGGCCGCGGCGGCTAGACTAGACCGCGAGCGGGCCGGGGTTGCGGGAGGCGCGGACAGAGCGGGAGCGGAATTGTCTCCTCCTTTTGCGGAACCTGCGAGCCCGGCTTGAGGACCGATGCCGGCCGAGCCCTTCCCCGCCCTCGACCCGGAGGCCGCCGCCGGCCGGATCCGGGGGGTCCTGCGCCGCACTCCCCTCCAGCCCTTCGCCCTCCCGGACAGGCTTCAGGAGGCCCTGCCCGGGTCCGTGGAGCTGCGGCTGAAGCTGGAATGCCTCCAGGAGACCGGCTCCTTCAAGGCCCGGGGCGCCTGGAACCAGGTCGTTCTCCTGGACGAAGCCGGGCGGCGGGCGGGCGTCGTCGCGACCAGCTCCGGGAACCACGCCGGTGCCCTGGCCTGGGCCGCGGCCCGGGCGGGGGTTCCGGCCACCCTGTGCATGCCGGCCGACGCCTACCCGAACAAGATCGAGGCCTGCCGGCGCCTCGGGGCCTCGGTCCTCCTGGCCCCGGACCGGCGGGCCGCCGAGGCCGCCTGTGCGGAGAAGGTCCGCCGGGGGCAGCGCCTGGTCCATCCCTACGACGATCCGCGCACCGCCGAGGGCGCGGGCACCGTCGGCCTCGAGATCGCCGAGGACTGGCCGGAGGTGGACCTGGTCCTGGTTC
>JALUUN010000548.1 GCA_027021325.1 Planctomycetota bacterium | reverse complement strand
GCAGCGGAAGCGTCGAGGGGCTCCGGAGCATCGAGGGCCACCGGCGGCGCGCCCGCCGCGCCGGTGTTGCCGCTCTCGGGCAGGGGGGGCGGCGGAGGGGGTGGCGGAGGAGCCTCCGGCACTTCGGCCGCCGCCGCATGGAAGTCCCCGGTGGCCGCCGCCTCGTCGGCGGTGGCGGCGGCGGCGGGCTGAGCGGGAGCCGCGCCGGCCAGGGGGATCGATTCGAGGGCATCGAAATCCAGGTCCTCCGCCGGTGGTCCGTCAGCCGGCGGGGAGACCAGGCCGCGGGCCTTGTCCAGCGCCTCGGTGATCTCGGGGTGCTCGGGGACCAGTTCGAGAGCCTGCTCGAAGAGGGGAATCGCCTCGTCGTAGTTGCCCGCCTCCATGGCCGCCAGGCCTTCCACCAGCAAGCTCTCGGCATGTCCGGCCCGGCGCTGGGTCTCTTCCCGCGCCTGCTCGAGCACCTCCTCGGCCCCCGGTGCCTCCTCGCTGGTGGCCATCGCGCGGCTCGCCAGCTCCATCGCGTCGGCCAGCCGCCCCTCCGTCAGCGCCTGGCGTGCCTGGACCACCAGGGCCGGCTCTTCGTCGGCTACAGGCTGGGGAGCGGGGGTCTGGGGCAGGAACTCCTCGACCGAGATCTCTCGCTCGAGGTCCTCGGCCGCATCGAAAAGGTCGCGCACCGTGGTGGGCTCCGCCTCGGCCGGGGGTGTCGCAGGCGTGACCGTCACTTCCTGGGTGGTGGCCGGCGGCGGCGGGACGGCGTCGAGGTCGAGATCCAGTTCCACGGCAGCCGGCGCGGCGGCAGGAGCAGAAGCAGAAGCAGGAGCCGGCGGTGCGCCGGTATCCTCGATCAGATCCAGGTCCAGCTCGAGACTGGCCGGCGCGGGCTCGGCGGACCCCTCGGCCTGCTCGAGCAGCAGGGTCGCTTCCCGGTGGGCCGGATCGATTTCCAGCACCTGACGGCAGGCGGCCAGAGCGGCGACCTTCTCGCCCCGGGCCAGGGCCTCGCGGGCCTGCTCGAGGGCGGCACTGATCAGGGTCGAACGCTCGAGGGCCTGGCGCGCCTGGGCGAGAAGCTGTTCGATGGACTCGTCGTGGGGATGGGCGCGCAGCAGAGCTTCGGCCTCGATCACCGCCTCGCCGGCCAGGCCGCTGCCGAGGGCTTCACGGATCTTCGCCACTGCGGCGAGGTACTCGGGCCCACCCCCCGAAGACTGCTCGACCAGTGACCAGTTGTCCTCCGACAGCTCGGTCAGCTTCAACCCTTCGAGGGCGCGGGTATCACCGGGAGAGATCTGCAAGATCGCCTCCCAGATCTGACGCGCCCCCTGGCTGTCGCCGGACCGGTGGCGGGATGCCGCCTGGGCGTGCAGGGACTCGAGCTGCTCGTCGAAGGTTGTGGTCTCGGACACGCGCCCCTCCTCGGCCTTTCGCCCTGGCCCTTTCCCACGGCGGTCCCGGCAGCCGGCGTCCCGGCAGCACTGGAGCGAATATAGGGAGCGGCGGCAAAGACCGGCAAGGCGGGAAGCGAGAGGGCCG
>JALUUN010000547.1 GCA_027021325.1 Planctomycetota bacterium | reverse complement strand
TCAACCTGAACAGCCCCAAGCAGCTGGGGCCGCTGCTCTTCGAGAAGCTGCGCATCCAGGACCAGGCCGGGGTACGGCGGGTGGCGAGGACCAAGACCGGCTACCGCACCGACGCCGCCACCCTGGAGCGCTACCGGGGCATCGAGATCGTGGACCTGCTCCTGGAGTGGCGCCAGCTGACGAAGCTCATCGGCACCTACGTCACCACCCTGCCGCGTTACATCCATCCCGAGACCGGCTGCATCCACACCTCCTTCCACCAGACGGTGGCCGCCACCGGGCGCCTGTCGAGCAGCGACCCGAATCTCCAGAACATCCCGATCCGCAGCGAGGCCGGGCGCGAGATCCGGCGCGCCTTCGTGCCCCTGCACCCGGACTGGGTCATGATCTCGGCCGACTACAGCCAGATCGAGCTGCGGGTCGTGGCCCACCTTTCCGGCGATCCGGCCCTGTGCCGCGCCTTCGAGGAGGACGCCGACGTCCACGCCGCCACCGCCGCCCTGGTCTTCGGCGTGGCCGAGGACGAGGTCACCCCGGACATGCGCGCGCGTGCTAAGGCCATCAACTTCGGCATCCTCTACGGCATGGGGCCCCAGCGCCTGGCCCGCGACCTGGGCATCTCCTTCTCCGAAGCGCGCGACTTCATTGACGGCTACTTTGCCGCCCTCCCGGGGGTCCGCGCCTGGCTCGACCGGACCCTGGAGGAAGCACGCAGGAGCGGCGAGGTGCGCACTCTCCTGGGCCGGCGGCGCCCGATCCCCGAACTCCTCTCCAGCGATCCCCGGGTCCGCTCCGGCGCGGAGAACATGGCCGTCAACACCCCGGTCCAGGGCAGTGCCGCCGACATCATCAAACTGGCCATGCTGCGTGTGGACCGGGCCCTGGAAGAGGAAGGGCTGCGGGCAAGGATGATCCTCCAGGTCCACGACGAACTGCTCTTCGATGCCCCCGAGGAAGAACGCGAGGCGGTCTGTGCCCTCGCCCGGCGGGAGATGGAGGGGGTCACCGAGCTGCGCGTCCCCCTGAAGGTGGACCTCGGCTGGGGTCCGGACTGGGCGAGCGCCCACTGAGCATGGCGGTCCTCGCCGAGCCGCACGCTCCGGGTCTGGAGGGGGTCCTTCTCTCCTTCGGCCTGCTGCTCGCCTGTGGCTCCCTGGCCGGCTGGCTCGCCCGCCAGGTCCGGCTCCCGGCCCTCACCGGCTACCTCGCGGCCGGCATCCTCCTGGCCCGGGCACCGGCCCTGGCGGGCCACCCGGACCCGCCCTGGAATGAACACTTCGGTCTCGCCATCCAGGCGGTCACGGACTTCGCCATGGCGCTGGTCCTCTTCGTCCTGGGCGGGAGCTTCGAGTGGAGCCGGGTCGCGCCGCGGGCGCGGAGTCTCCTGATCCTCGCCGCCGTGGAGTCGGTGGCGACCTTCACTCTGGTGACGGCCCTGACCGCGCCCCTGGCCGGCGACCTCCGGGCGGCCGTGCTCCTGGGCATCCTCGCCATCGCCGTGGCCCCGGCCACCACCCTCCTGGTCCTGCGCGAGTACGGAT
>JALUUN010000546.1 GCA_027021325.1 Planctomycetota bacterium | reverse complement strand
CGGCGGAGCCCGTGGTCGCGGCCAGGAGGTCCAGGCGGTCGGCGCGGCCGGAGGCGGCGGCGGCCACCCCGGCGGCCACCAGCCCCTGGTTCGCTCCCGTGCGGCGGCCGGTCTCCCGGCGCCGGACCTCGACGCCCTCGAGGCTCCCCGCCAGGGCGGCCGGGTCGAAGGCGCCGTCGCCGTAGATCCAGAGCGCCCCGGGCCGGGCCTCCGCCGCCGCCAGGGCTGCGGCGGCAGCCTCCTCCAGGCGCGCGGGCACGGCCTCGGCCTCGAGCCCCTCAAGGCGCTCTTCGAGAAGAGGCAGGGGCTCGCCCGGCGCCAGAAGCCGGGCGGGCCGGCTCCCGGACCACCAGACCTCCCGCACCTCGGGGTCCAGATCCTCGAGGTCGGCGAGGAGGGTCTCGACCACCTCCGCCCGCCGTGCCTCCCAGGCCAGGGCCGCCGAACCGTCGAGCAGGATCAGGTTCCGCTCCGAGGGCGGCGCCGGCAGGCGCGGGTCCGCGGCCCCCAGCCAGAGGAGCGCGGCCGCGCCGACGAGCAGGAGCCAGGCCTTCCAGTGCCGGAAGCGCTCGACGAGGACGCGGGCGCGGATCTCCTCCCGGGCCTCCCGCCAGAAGAGGGTCGTCGGCACTTCCAGGCGGCGGTGGCGTACGCGCAGGCGCTGCAGGAGGAAGAGCATCCCCACCGTGAGGAGGAGGCCGCCGAGAAGCAGGGCGGGTCCGAAATGCCGGAGGATCATGCGGCAAACCCTCCCCCGCCCAGGAAGGCGGCCAGCCGCGGCAGGACCGGCTGGTCCGCATCCACGGGCAGGAAGCCGGCCTGGCGGCGCCGGGCGAAGTCCTCGAGGCCGCTCCAGAAACGGCCGTAGGCGCGGCGGTAGGCGGCAAGCACCTCGGGGCCCGGACTGATCTCCCGCTCCTCACCGGTCTCGCAGTCCACCAGCCGCAGATCGCCCTCCAGGACGGGTTCGCGGTCGGCGGCCCGGGTCACCGGCACCAGGAGCAGGCGGTGGCGCAGGCGGCCCAGGGCCTCGGTCACGGGCTCCAGGCCCTGCGGGTCGAAGAAGTCGCTCAGGACGACAGCCAGGCCGCGCCGCCGGCGCATGGCGGCGAAACGCTCCAGGCAGGCGGCGAGGTCGGTCCCGTCCTGGGGCTCGACCGCCTCCAGGCGCCGGGCCAGTTCGAGGATGCGGCCGGGGCCGCTGAAGGGGCGCTGCAGGGTGACGAGCTCCTCCCCCAGGGCCAGGACCGCGACCCGGTCCTGCTGCTCGAGGGCCACGGCGGCGAAGCCCAGGGCGGCGCGCAGGGCGGCCCGCACCCGCGGCGGATCCTCGATCCACATGGAGCGCGAGAGGTCCGGCAGGAGATAGACCGGCAGGTCCTCCAGCTCCTCGAAAAGACGGATGAAGAGACCGCCGTGGCGGCGCCAGAGGTTCCAGTCCAGAGCGCGCAGGTCGTCGCCCGGGACGTAGGCCCGGTGGTCCTGGAACTCGATGCCCGATCCCGGCGCGCGCGAGCGCTGCTCGGCGAAGCGGCCGCCCCGCGGCACCCGCCGCGCGCGCAGGCACAGGTGCTTCAGCCCGGTGAGGAAGGCCGGGTCGGCGAGGCTGCCCGGAGGCAGGGGCATGGCTTCCCTTCCGGCCTCCTCAGGCACCCACCGGCAACCGGCGCAGGACCTCGCCGACCACCTGGTCGGCGGTCACGCCCTCGGCGTGGCCCTGGTAGTTGAGGAGCACGCGGTGGCGCAGAGCGGCGGGAGCGACGCGCCGCAGGTCCTCAGCGGCGACGGCGTAGCGTCCCTCCAGGAGGGCTCGGACCTTGCCGGCCAGGAGCAGGGCCTGGGCGCCCCGGGGCGAGGCCCCCAGGGCCACGAACTGCCGTACCAGGGGCGGGGCCTCGGGAGTCCCGGGCTGGGTGGCGCGCACCAGGCGGATGGCTTCGGTCTCGACATGCTCGGGCACTGGGACGGCGCGCACGACCGAACGCAGCTCCAGGATCTCCTGGCCGCGGCTCACCGGCTCCAGTGTCGGTGTGGTCCTGCCGGTGGTCCGCCGCAGGATCTCGCGGTAGTCCTCCTCGGCGGGGTAGTCCACGATCAGCTTCAGGAGGAAGCGGTCGAGCTGGGCCTCAGGCAGGGGATAGGTTCCCTCCTGCTCGACGGGATTCTGGGTCGCCATGACGCAGAAGGGTTCCTCGAGCACGAGGATCTCGTTGCCGACGGTGATCTGCCGCTCCTGCATGGCCTCGAGGAGGGCGGACTGGGTCTTCGGCGTGGCGCGGTTGATCTCGTCGGCGAGGATCAGGCTCGCCACCACCGGCCCCGGCTCGAAGACCAGGGAGGTCGTGCCCTTCTTCGTCTCGGTCAGGACATGGGTGCCGAGGATGTCCGAGGGCATCATGTCCGGCGTGAACTGGATGCGGCTGAACTCCAGATCCAGGGCCTCACCGAGGGAACGCACGAGCAGGGTCTTGCCGAGCCCGGGCACGCCCTCCAGGAGGACATGGCCGCCGGCGAAGAGGGCGGTGAGCACGCCCTCGACGACCTGGTCCTGGCCGACCAGGGCCTTGCCCACCTCGGCGCGGATGCGCTGCCAGGTCTCGCGGAATCGCTCGGCGTCCTGCCGGGCCTTCTTGGAAGGGGGATCGCTTGCGTGGTTCATGGGGATGACAGGTCTGCGCTCCGGCGGCGGGACAGGAAGTACTCCCGGACCAGGGCCCGCAGCCACGGGTCCAGGTCCTGCCGGGCGGGGGGCCGCGCCGGCTGGCGCGGCGCCGGCCGCGCCTCGCCGGGGGGAGGATCGCCGGCCTCCGGGCGCGGCTCGACCCTCTCCTGGGTGATGCGGGTGCGGCCGGGGTTGGGCTGGCCCTTGACCCGGTCCGGGATCGGAACGCCCAGGACCAGGGAGGCCGTCCCCCGGCTCTTCTTCTGCTGCGAGGGGCCGCTGCGGCCGTTGGCGTCCTCGCTCCGGCGGTTGCCGAAGCCGATGGACAGGTCGCGGCTGACGGGAGGCTTGCGGTCGCGCAGGCTCGGCTGCATGCCGCCGCGGGAGTCCTGGCGCTCCTCCTCGTCCTCCACTTCCTCCTCGTCCTCGACGCCCTCGTCGTCGGGCTCGTCCACCCGGTCGCGGGAGGTCCAGTCCGAGGTCACCGGGTTGCGATGGCCGCCGCGGCTGCTGCCGCGGCCGGTCGTCGCCCCGGACTCCTCCTCGGGACGCTTCGCTTCGGGCCCGTCCTCCTCGGGCGCCTCCTTCCGCGGTTTCGGCGGACGCGGCTCCGCGCCGCGCTTCTCCTCCGGCTGGCTCTTCGGACTCTGACGGCTGGGCTGGCCCGGGGCGGGGCTCGCCCCCCGCGCCTCGCGGGCGGCGGCCGGGCGGCCGCTCCGGGTCCGGCCCAGGGACTCGCGCAGGCGCTCGGGATCGGGTCCGGCGGCGCTCCGCCCTTCCTCGCCCGCCGGCCGGCTCTCGGCCTCCCGGCGGCGGGGCTTCCGCTCCTCCCCGGCGGTGCTCTCCCCGGGCGCGCTCTGCCTGCGCTCGTGGTCCGCCGCGGGCCGTTCTTCGCCCGGCGTCCGCGGGAGCCGCGCTCCGGCGGCGAGCTCCGGCGCCGGAGCCGCGGGCGTCGGCACCCAGGACGCCGCCCAGGCCGAAGCCAGGAAGAGCAAGGCCGCGGCGGCGAGAGGACGGCCGGGCAGCGGTGCCGCAGCCGCCGGCGGCGGCGCCGGCGGCGCCCCGTCCTCGAGGGCCTCCAGGCAGGCCGCGGCGTCCTCCACGGCGGCCTCTTCGAAGGCGCTGCGCTCGCCCCGCTGGAGGAACTCGTCGGCGGCCAGCAGGCGGTCGCCCAGGTCAAGGCCTCGGTCCCAGAGGGCCAGGCCCTGGCGCCGGGCCGGGAGGCTGTGGAGCAGGCGCCAGGAGCTGTCGGCGAGGACCGCCAGGCTCCAGACGACCGCCGTCGCCGCCGCCCAGGCGAGGACCGGCAGGCGCAGGCCCTCGGCACGCAGGAGCAGGCCGGCGGTCTCGTAGGCCAGGAGCAGGCCCGCCGAGAGGACCGGGAGCGGCATCCAGGCGCGGACGCGCTCGCGCAGCAGGGCACTGGCGGCGGTGCGCAGGAGGGCGGCCCGGCCGCGCTCGGCGAGGCCGTCGAGGCGGCGCCGCAGCGCCTCGTCGCGCGGAGCCGGGGCCCTCACGGCGTCTCCTCCTCCTGCAAGAGAGCACGGGCCATGGCCGCCTCGCGCACCTGCCCGCGGCCGTCCATGAGGAAGGCCACGACCACGATCTCGGCCGGGTCGTTCTCCACCCCGAGGAGCGGCGTCGTGGCGGCGCCCTCGCGCATGCGCCGGTCGAGCCACAGGCGCCGGAACAGGGCGTCCTCCTTCAGGTCGCGCTCGAAGGCGATGCGCTGGCGTCCATCCTCAGGCTCCCAGGGAAGGCCGCGCGGGCTCCCCGTGAGGACGCCCCGCCCGACGCTCCGGTGCAGGACGACGCCGCTCCGGCCGGGAAAGAGAGCGGCGCGCTGGGCGAGGACGATCTGCACCCGGAGTTCGGGATCGGCCGGCCCGAGGACCTCGGCCTCGCCCCGGAGCCGCCCGTCCTCGACCCGGGCCTGAAGACGGATGGTGTGGGTGCGGCGGGCGCGCAGGCGGCCTTCGACCTGGCCGCGGAGCCTCTGGAAGATGGCCTCGCGGTCCGAGAGGCGGCCCGCCCCCGGGCCCTCGAGAAGGCCGTCCACGCGCACGACCCCGGGTCTGGCGACGCCCAGGGCCCGGGCTCGATCCATCGCGGCCGAAGTGGCGAGGGGCTCCAGGGCCGGCTCGTCCAGGTGCCAGGCCAGGAAGGCGACCGGTGCATCCTCGAAGAAGCGCTGGAGCCCCTCGAAGGCGAGCGCCCCGGCTTCGGCTCCCTGGAGATGGGCGTTCGTGAACAGTTCGACCAGGACGCCGTGGCCGGTACTGGACTCCGGGGTGGCCTCGAAGCGCGAGGCGATGCCGAAGTTGCGGATGCGGCCCTCGAGCCTGCGCTCGACCCAGGCGACGCTGAAGGGCTCCTCGGCCTCCGCCTGCGGCTGCACCCGCTCCAGGGCCTCCAGGGCCTGGGGACCGGTCTCCGGATCCAGGCAGGCCTGGAGATACCTCGACAAGGCCCGCCGCCAGCGCCCCTGGCTCTCGTAGTAGCGGCCCAGGTGGTAGTTCACCGCGCCGTCCTCGCGCAGGCCGAAGGCGGCGCTCAGGAGATGCCGCCAGGCCTCGCGTCCCTCGCCCCGGTCCAGGAGGACCTCTCCCATGCGCGCGTGGATGCGGTGGACGGCCTCGGGGTAGCGGTCCTCGCGCCCGCCCTCCAGCCCGACGCGGCCGGCCTCGAGGAAGGCCTCCCAGGCGGCGTCGGCAGCCAGGGCCTCCATGAGCTCGAGGGCCGTCGTCGCCCGCAGGTCGGCGGGCGTGGCGCGGTCGTGGAAGGCGATGGCCTCGGCCACCTCCTCCGGCGCGCCTCCCTCGTCGAGAACCAGCTCCAGGAGACGGCGCGAGGCCTCCTGGGCGAGACGCGCCTCGGGGTACTGGCGGAGTGCCGCCCGCAGCCGTTCGGGATCCTCCTCCACCAGCCCTTCGAAGAAGGCCCGGTCCTCCTCGGGATAGTCCGGAGGCAGGACCTCCTCCAGGCGCGCCGTGCCGTTGACCGGATCCAGGGTCAAGCGCAGGTGCTTCAGGAGGTTGAGCCCCAGGGTGCCGGCGGCGCCGTCGGGATGGTCGAGACGGAGGGGCTCGGGGCGCAGGACGGCGTAGCGCGCCAGGTCCACCTCGCCGACGCGCCAGGAGGGCGGGTCGCCGTAGGGAAAACCGAGGGAGGCGGCGAGCCCGGCATCCACCAGGCTGTCGAAACGGCTGGTCGTGAGCGCCAGGGCCTGGACGCGGCCGCCGGGCATCTCGACGGGAACCCAGCCGAGGCCGCCGTGGAGGGTGAAGGGAAGAAGGCTGCCCGGCCCCTCCTCCTCCAGGGGTGCGGGAATCCGCGGGCGCCGCGGCAGGAGCCGGACCTCGCCGGCGGGCAGGTCGAAGACCAGGTGGTACTCGCGCAGGACCTCGCCGCCGAGGCTTCCGACCAGGGCGTTCTCGCCGATCTCCCGGGAATGGAACTTCGTGAAGCGCTCCCAGACCTCCTCCTCGCCGTGGTCGCGGCCCGGCACCGTGAGGTCGAAGTCCGGGAAGTGGAGGGTGATCGGACGGCGGCGGCCGTCGGGGGTCTCGGCCCCCAGAGGGGTGGCCGCGCGATTGTGGAGCTGGAGGCCCCAAGGGCGGTCGTAGTCGAGGAAGAGGTTGGCGGGGATGCGGCGCAGGGAGGTGGAGAGGTCGCAGGCCGCTACCAGCCGCCCGCCGACCACCCGCACCGGGATCGCCCCGCCGCGGAAGTCCGCGGGCGCGCCGCCCGCCTCCGGCTCCTGGGCGCCGGCCGCGGAAGCCAGGAGCGGCAGGGCGAGGAGGAAGACGGGCATCGGAGCGCGGAGCCGGCCTGTCGGGCGGGAGGGGGCAGCAGGCCGGCGGTCCAGGCCTTGGGGACGGTCTCCGGGGCTCAATCCTTCCGGGGTCCCGAGCCGAAGGCCGGCAGCAGCGTCGGCTCGCCGGTGATGCGGCCGAAGGCCCAGTTGTCCTCGATCATGGCGATCTCGACGGGAACCCCGTCCGGCACGCGCACGGCGACCGGCACGAAGCCCCGGCCTCAGGTCGAGCCCGGGAAGACCGCCCGGGCCAGCTCCTCGCCGGTGTCCCGGCGGCTCACGACGAAGACCGGAGAACGTCCGGCCGGCCACCAGCGCAGGTACTGCTCGCCGGCGCGGCCGAAGTAGAGGATGGCGTCGGGCGAGAAGGAGAGGAGCCCGCCGGAACGCTGATAGCGGAAGGCGGCCTGGACCGGACCGCCCCACTCCCAGACCGTGCGGCCGCCGTCCTCGACCTGAAGAGGCGCGGCGTGGCCGGGACCGACCTCGACCTCCAAGGGACCCTGGGCCAGCCAGGCACCCTGGAAGTGCCACTCGCCGGCGGGGACCGGTGCGGGGCCGGCGGCGAGGTCGAGGACATGGCGGCCGTCGGCGCTCCGCACCACGGCCGAGAGCAGGCGCGCCTCGGCCTGCAGGCCCTCGCGCAGGTCGAGGACGCCGGCCGGCCCTTCCCAAGGCTCGAGGCGGGCGCGGCTGCCGTCCTCGGCGACCTGCAGGCGCCAGAGGGAGCCCTCGACGACCAGGGTCTCGCCCAAGGGGGCGGCGATCCGGCCGCGGCCGACGAGCACCGCATCCTCCCCCACCTCGCCGAAGCGCCCGTCGGCGTC
>JALUUN010000545.1 GCA_027021325.1 Planctomycetota bacterium | reverse complement strand
CACAACACCCTGCTTCTGGCCCAGGACGGGCTCTCGCTGCCGGAGCCCGAGGCCTACTTCCGCGACGACCAGGACTCCGTCCACATCCGGCGGCGCTTCGTCGAGCATGCCGCCGCACTCCTCACCCTCACCGGGATACCCGCGGAGGAGGCCCTGCCGCGGGCCGAGGCGGTCCTCTCCCTGGAGACCGCCCTGGCGGAGAAGGCGCTCCGTCCCATCGACTTCCAGGATCCGCAGGTCCTGGCGGACCAGCGGCCGGTGGCCGAGCTGGCTTCGCTCGCGCCCTCCCTCGATCTTGCCGCCTTCCTGCAGCGAAGCGGTCTCGGCCGCCTGGAACGGGTGAACGTGGTCGGCCCGGCCTGGTTCCAGAACCTGGACCGTCTGCTCGGCGAGGTCGAGCTGCGTACCTGGAAGGACCACCTGCGCTACCAGCTCGCCGACGGATTCTCACCGCTTCTCTCCGCGGCCTTCGTCGAGGAGCACTTCGAGTTCCACGGGCGTACCCTCTCCGGGATCGAGGAGATGGAACCGCGCTGGAAGCGCATGCTCGAAGTGGTCGAGGGCAGCCTCGGCGAGGCCCTGGGGCGGGTCTACGTCGCCCGTGCCTTTCCGCCGGAGGCCAAGGAGCGCGCCCGTTTCCTGGTCGGCCGCCTCCTCGACGCCTTCCGCGAGCGCCTGGAGAGCGTGGAGTGGATGGGCCCGGAAACCCGGAGCCGTGCCCTCGAAAAGCTCGACACCTTCCGCGTGAAGATCGGCTATCCCGACCGCTGGCCCGACGACCGCGGCCTGACCCTGGAGCAGGAGGGGCTGGTAGCCAAGGTCCTCGAGGCGAACCGCTTCCTGCACCAGCGGGAGCTGGCGAAGGCCGGACAGCCGGTGGATCCCGACGAGTGGGGCATGACCCCGCAGACGATCAACGCCTACTACAACCCCCTGGCCAACGAGATCGTCTTTCCGGCGGCGATCCTGCAGCCGCCCTTCTTCGACCCGAAGGCCGACGACGCCGTCAACCTCGGCGCCATGGGCGCGGTCATCGGCCACGAGATCACCCACGGCTTCGACGACTTCGGAAGCCAGTTCGACGCCAGGGGCGAGTTGCGCAACTGGTGGACCCAGGAAGACCGCCAGGAGTTCGAACGCCGGGCCGAAGTGCTGGCGCGGCAGTACGACGCCTACGAGGCCCTGCCCGGCCTGCACGTGGACGGACACCTGACCCTGGGTGAGAACATCGCCGACCTCGGCGGCCTGCGCATGGCCTGGGCGGCCCTGCAGCGGCTCCTGGAGGAGAGCGGCGAGCGCGGCCTCGTGGACGGCTTCACGCCGGAGCAGCGCTTCTTCCTGTCCTGGGCCCGGTCCTGGCGCAGCCAGGTGCGGGAGGAACGCCTGCGGACGCTCCTGCGCGTGGACTCCCACGCGCCGGCGCACTTCCGCTGCAACGGGCCGCTTTCGAACATGCCGGTCTTCGCGGCGGCCTTCGGCGTGCCGGAGGGAGCCCCCATGGCGCGTCCGGAGGCCGGGCGCGCCGTGATCTGGTAGGGATCTCAATC
>JALUUN010000544.1 GCA_027021325.1 Planctomycetota bacterium | reverse complement strand
CACCTCAGCGGCTTCCACGGCCTCGAGCCCCTGCGGCCCTTCGAATGCCTGGGCCACGCCACCGCCGCCCTGCACCCCATCCTCTCCTTCGGCGATCCCGACCGCGACCTCCTCGCGCTCCTGCGCGCACGGGTCACGGTCCTGGCCCCGGAAGAGGCGCAGAAGGACGCCCTGCGCGTGGTCCGCTCCTGGGGGGCGCGGCCGCTGCTCCTGCCACCGGACGTGGACCGCCGGCGCTACCACCTGGCCCTGAGCCTCGCCTCGAACCACCTCATGGCCCTCCTCTACGAGGCCGAGGAACTCCTGCGCCCGGCGCTGGGCGGGGAGGCCCGGGACACGGTCTGCGAACTCGCCCGCCAGAGCCTCGAGGCCGCCGCCCGCGAGGGCCCGGGGCCGGCCCTGACCGGGCCGGTGGTGCGCGGCGACGCCGAGGTCGTGGCCGGCCATCTCCAGGCCCTGGAGGGGGCGGCCGCCGCCCGCTACCGGGCCCTCGCCCTTTCCCTCGTCGACCTCGCGGTGGCGAGCGGCCGCCTCCAGGGGGAGGCGCGCCGCCGCATGGCCGAGGTCCTCGCGGAGCGCCGCCGGCCATGACCCTCTGCCTGAGCCTCCTGCTCCGCGACCCGGAGGAGACGCGCCGGCGCATGGAGGCGGCGCAGGGGCTCGCCGGCCTCGTCGAACTGCGTCTCGACGCCGCGCCGGAGCTCGACGTCGAGGCCTTCGTGCGCGCCAGTCCGCTCCCGGTGATCGCCACCTGCATGCGCGCGGCCGACGGCGGCCTCTGGCGGGGGAGCGAGGAGGAGCGCAACGCCCGCCTGCGCGCCGCCGCCCGGGGCGGGGCGCGGTGGGTGGATCTGCCCCTCGGCGCCCCCGACCCCGGTGGTCTGCCCTCCTCGACGCGGATCCTCCGCTCCTGGCATGGGCGGCCGGGCGAAGCCGCCGACCTGGGGGAGGTCCTGCGCCGCCTGGAGGAGGGCCTGCGCCCGGGCGGCGCCGCCAAGGTCGTCCCCTGGGCCGAGGATCCGCGCGAGGCCATGGCGGTCCTGCCCCTCTACGGACAGGCGCGCCATCCCCTGGTCGCCTTCGCCATGGGGCCAGGCGGCCGGGCCAGCCGCGCCTGGTCGCCGGTCTTCGGCGCGCCCTGGGTCTACACCGCTTGGAGCCCGGAGGAGGCGACGGCACCCGGGCAGTGGACTCTGCGCGAACTCTTCAGCCTCTACCCGCCGGGAGGACCCGGACCGCGGACGCAGCTCTTCGCCGTCGTCGGCCGCCCGGTCGGCCACAGCCGGAGCCCGCTGCTGTGGAACACGGCCTTCCGCATCCTCGGCCTCGATGCCTTCTACCTGGCCGTGGAGCCCGCCGACTTCGAGGGCTTTCTCGCCGCCCACAGCCACCCCGCCTTCCGGGGCTTCTCGGTGACCGCCCCCTTCAAGGGGGCGGCGCTTGCGGCGGCGGACCGGGCCTCGGAGGCGGCGCGGGCGGTGGGCGCGGCGAACACCCTGCGCCGCGGCCCCCACGGCTGGGAGGCCTTCGCCACCGACGGCCCCGCC
>JALUUN010000543.1 GCA_027021325.1 Planctomycetota bacterium | reverse complement strand
GCCACAGGGGCTTGGGGGTGGCTGCGGAGGGGACGGGCGAGGGCGCGCCGGGCTTCCTCCAGGGCCGTGGGGAGCCCTTCGAGGCGGGACGCCTCTCCTGAGTCCCAAGGGTTCGAAACGGCCGGGCGGCGCCGGGGGGACCCCATGGCTCCGGGCCCGGCCCGAGGCGGCCTGGAGGGCCTCGCCGAGACCGGCGGCATCCTCCGGCAGGGGGGGCTCCGGACCGTCCGGCGCCGCTACTCCTCCTCGAAGGAGCCGGCGAAGGCGACCTGCTTGAAGCCCAGCTCGATGACGACGTCCAGGACCTTGACGACGTCCTCGTAGATCGTGCCCTTGCGGGCATCGATGGTGACCGGCGTCTCCTCCTTGTCGAACTTGTCGAGGAACCGGTGGACCTCCTCCAGGTTCGTGAACTCGCTGCCGCCGATGGTGTAGCGGATGCGCCGGCCGGAGTAGTGGAGGAGGCGTCCCTCGGGCCGGGACTGGGTGGCCGTGGAGGGGTCGGGGACCAGCTGCCCCGGGTTGGCCACCTGAAGGATGACGTCGACCTTCTCGATCTCCTCGGCCTGGGAGCTGCTCGTGCCCCGGTCCTTGGGCAGGGCGGCGTCGAGCCGTCCCTCCAGGGTCTTGAACTTCAGGGTCACGATGAAGAAGATCAGGAGCAGGAAGGTGACGTCGATCATCGGCGTCATCTCCGGCTTGACCTCTTCGAACTCCCTGTTGGTGCGGCGCTCGGACATGGCGGGGACTCGGAGCCTGGGCTAGTGCTGGTCGGAGGGGGTCTCCTCGGAGGCGGCGAGCTGCACCTTCCAGATGAGGATGCCTTCGCGGGTGCAGACCTCCATGATGCGCTGGATGTACTTGAAGGGCGTATTGCGGTCGGCCCGGATCAGGATCGGGTCGTCCACGAGTTCCTTCTGCAGGTTTTCGTCGAACTCCTTCTTCATGAAGGGAACGACCTCGTCCCGCAGGGTGTCGGCGAGCTTCCAGTAGTAGTCCGGACGGCCCTTGCGGATGGGGTCCTGCCGGCCCATGGTGTCCATGCCGTCCCAGAACAGCTTGCGCCGCTTCCAGACGATCGTGCCATCCGGCAGAACGTTGAGGATCGGGCGCCCAGGCGGAGGATCGTCGTGCCCGGCCATCTTCGCCACCGGCAGCTTGAGCTCCTCCAGCTCCTGCTGCGAGAGGTCGTTGACGATGATGAAGAAGATGATCAGCAGGAACGTCATGTCGATCATGGGGGTCATGTCGACTTCGACGTCCGTATCGGCCTTGCGTCGGGCCATGGCAGGTGGCGGCAGCGGGTGGCGTGGGCGGGTTTCCAGTTCCCTTAGGGGCCGGCTTCGGTGCGGTAACCGGGCCGGTCCCCCGGGCCGGCGGCTCAGTCGGAGGCGCGGAAGCGCTCGAAGAGTTCCTCCGTGATGGTACCCAGCTCGATGGAGAGCATGGTCACCCGGTTGCGGAAGAACACGTAGAAGGCGGTGGTCGGGATGGCCACCGTCAGGCCCAGCACGGTGGTGATCAGCGCCAGGGAGATGTCGCCCGCGAACATGGAGGGCTCGACGCCTCCGGTTCCGGCCTCGGCGATCGTGCTGAAGGCGCCGACCATGCCCGTGACCGTTCCGAACAGGCCCATCATGGGCGCGATTCCGGCGATCAGGGAGAGCCAGCCGATCTTCTGCTGAAGCTTGATGGACTCTTCGTCCTCGGCTTCCTCGAGGGCCTTCTCGATGGTCCCGAAGGGGTGGCCGATCTTGCGGATCCCGGCCGCCACGATCCGGGTGAAAGGAGTGTCCTCGGCCTCGCAGTACTCCAGGGCCTCCTGGTAGTTGCCCTCGTTGAAGAGCTCCTCGATCTCGTCGATGGCCTCGGGAGGTGCCAGTTTCTCGCGCTTGATGGAGACGAAGTGCTCGATGATCAGGGCTACGGCCACGATGGACAGGCCGATGATCATGTAGCCGATGGGCCCGCCCTGGGAGATGGCTCCCAGGATGCCGGTGCCGCCGCCACCGGAGGAGCCGCTGTCGGCGGTCTCCTGGGCGAAGAGGAGGCCCGCTCCCAGAAGGAACGAGGCCGCGGACAGGGCCATGAGGCGAAGGCGAAGCATCTTGTCGTCAGCGTGGTTTCCGGGGTGCGAGCCTGGCGCAGTCGGATCGGACCGCAAGCGGCAGGGTCGGGCGTGGGAAGGGGGATTCTAGCGTTCCGGGAGCGGATGGGGGCCTCGGGATGATCCCGGCCTCAGCTCCCGAGCCGGCGCCGGGCCTCCAGGGCCCAGGCTGTGTTCGGGTAGTCTTCCACCACCTGCTGGAAGTAGTCCCGGGAGGGGGTGGGTGTGTCGTCCAGTTCCGCCGTGACCTCGCCCAGGGCGAACAGCGCCCGGGCCATGACCTCGGGGTCCTGGACGTGGAGGGTGGCCACGACCTCGGCCAGGCGCAGCTGGGCCTCCCGGAGTTGCCCCTCCTCCCGGGCCGCCTGGGCCAGGCCGATCAGGGCGGCGGCCCGGACGTCCGGGGCCAGTCCCTGCCTGCGCAGAAGGCCCTCCCAGTAGGAGGCCGCCCTTGCGGCGCCCTCGCGCGCCACCCGGGCGTCGCCGAGGGCGATCTGGCAGGAGGCGTGGAGGCGGCGCAGCAACTGGCGCGCTCCCTGGCCCAGGTCCTGCTTGCGCAGATCCTCCTCGAGCTTGCCGATCAGATCCCCGAGCCGGGTCTCGGCGACCTGGGCCTGACCGCCCTCGAGGAGGATGCGGCAGCGCACGAGCTGGGCTCGGTGCTCGACATGGGCGCCCAGATTCCCGCGGAAGGCGTCCGAGGCCAGCTGCTCCATGCGCCTGGCCGCTTCGTCGTGCTGGCCGGTCCGGGCCAGGGCCCGGGCCTCGCCGATCCGCGCCTCGATGGAGTGGAAGGAGTCCGGCCAGCGGCTGAGCCACTCGCGGTAGGCCTCCAGAGCCTCGGCAGCACGGCCCGGGTCCACTGCCGACCAGGCCAGAAGAGTCTCGGCCCGGCCCAGGCGGCACATGGGTTCGAGCCACCAGCGCCCGCCTTCGCGGGCGGCGGCATCGAAGCCGTTGACGGCGTTCTGGAAGTCCTGCTTCTCGAGAAAGTCGCGGGCCTTCACATAGAGCTCCGGCTGCGGCCGGTAGTCGATGGACAGGACCTCGGCGGGGGCGAGGCTGCGCTCCTCGCCGCGGGCGTTGCGGTAGTCCACGGCTTTCAGGGTGGCGGCCGTCACCTCGCCGACCACCGTGTCACCGGCAGCGGTGTGGATCTGGTCCGCCTGGGGGGCGGCCAGGGCCAGGAGCAGGGGGGTGAGGACGATCATGGCTCGGAACTACTTGGCGAGGAGGGCGCGGAAGAGCTGGGGCAGTTCCTCGCCGGCAACCTTGCCGCCGAGGTCGGGCGACAGGCGTTCGAGGGATTCGATGAGCTTGCGGTGTGCCCCGCGCTTGCTGGAGTCCACCTGGCCCCAGCGGTAGAGGACGTAGGCCTGCTGGAGTTTGAGCCGCCACCATTCCGGATCCCGGAACTTGTTCTGGTCGGGACCGAGGCCCTGCTCGTGGGCGAGGATCAGTTTGCTGAGGAGTTCGGAGGCCTCCTGGAATTCCGCGGCGGTGGTGCTGCTTCCCGGCACTTCGACGGGCCGGCCCTTGCGCATCTGGATCCAGCCGCTCTTGATCTTCACCCCGGCGGCGATCACGCGGCCCTTCTTGTTGAACGCGGGATCCGCCAGATAGCGGTCAATGACGGCCTTGGCGGCACCCGGCTTGTCCATGGCGAGGTAGGCCTCGACGAGGTCCATCTCGGTCTGATAGACCGCGTTCCCGTCCATCCCCTCGGCGAGGTCCAGGGCCCGCTCCAGGAGGGCGGCGGCGGTCGCCCACTCGCCGAGCTGCATGCGCAGGTCCGCTTCGGTCCGCAGGTTGCCGAACTGCGGGCGGGCGGAGGTCTGGTTCATGATGCTGAGGTAGCGCGCCGCCTTCTGCAGGGCCTCGCGCCGGGCCGGGCCTTCCAGATCCTCCAGTTTCGAGTTGAAGTGACTGAAGAGGATGAAGGCCCCGCGGTTGGTGAAGTTGTGCTCGAAGGGCAGGTTCACCAGCTCCTCGAACAGGGCCTCGGCCTCCTGCTCCCGGCCCAGGGCCAGCAGGGCTTCCATGCGGTAGGTGTAGGTGGCCGCACCGTAGCTGTACTGGTCCGGATGGCGGTCCAGATAGCCTTCGTAGAGCTGCAGGAGTTCGTTCCAGGCCTCCTGGTTCCCGGCCCGGGCCTCCTTGTACTTCACCTGACCCCGGTAGTAGTCGGCGCGGGCCGTCTGGTCCTTGCGGACCTTGCGCTGGCGAGGTGTGACCGGCGTGTTCTCCGGGTTCGTCACGAAGTTCTCCAGGTACTCCTGGAAGCGCTGGAAGGCGCGCCGGCCGGCACCCGGATCGAGGGCCATCTGGTGGTATTCGGCGAGACCGGCCTGGACCAGGGCCTGCTCGTAGTAGGGGCTGGCCCGGTCGATCTTCTCGAAGCCCTGGATGGCGCGCCGGAACAAACGCAGAGCCTCCTCCTCGTCACCGGCACGCAGGGCGTCGCGGGCCGCATCGTAGTCGCCCTTGGCGCTGCGCCAGGCGATGCCGCCGCTGGCGTCGCCGCCGACCGACTGGACCGCTTCCTCGGCGGCACGGAAGAAGGCGTCGAGGCCGGCGTCGCCGCGGGCGCGATTGCGCAGGTTCTCGGCCAGGCTGAGCCAGTTCCGCGCCAGCTGCTCGGAGAACTCCTCGTCGTCGGGGAACTGCTCGAAGCCCGCCCGGAAGGTGACAGCGGCCAGGAGCGGACGATTCAGGTTCGTCCAGGACCGCCCCAGGTAGTAGTAGGCCTTGGCGCCGAAGTCGTTCGCTTCGGGGCGGCCGGCGAGGCGGCTGATGAGGATCTTGAAACCGTCACGCGCCAGCTCGTACTTCTTCTGGACATAGGCACCCTCGTAGGCGTCGGCGATCACGTGGAAGGGGATCTCGGCCTCGGGCGGCGCCATGGCCAGGACCTCCTGGACCACGGCTCGCGCTTCCAGGTCGAGAATGTGCCGCGGCTTCTCACGGCTGACCCGGGCGGCGAGGTCGATGGCGCCGGTGTAGTCGCCCTGGCGGGCACGCAGGCGGGCGATCTGGAGCAGCACCCGGTAGCCGTCGTCGGTCAGCAGGACTCCCTCGTTCTCCACCCACTCCTCGAAACGCCGCCCCAGTTCGGCGGCCTCCTCGGTGCGGCCACGCTCCAGGTAGAAGCGCATGAGCCCGTGCCAGGCCAGCTGCATGACCCCCTGACGGGCGTCGATGTCGGCCGAGGTCCAGTCTTCGGGGATCTCCGCTGGAAGGGAGTTCTCGATGACGTGCCGATAGAACATCTCGGCCATCTCCAGGTCGTCGGGCTCGCCGCGCAGGGCGTAGGTGTCGGCCATGCGCACATAGGCCTGCAGGCCCGGCACCCGGGTCTCTCCGACCTCGATGGCGAAGTCCTCGAGGAGCTCCAGGGCCCTGCGGCAGTGTTCGTTGCACTCCAGGCTGCCGGTCGGGTAGAGGCTCGCCCAGTTGACGAAGATGTTGGCGCGGTAGAAGAGGGACAGGTAGTAGTCGAAACGGGCGTCCTCCTGCTCTTCCTGGTCCATGGCCTGGAACTCGGAGATGCTCTCGTTCACCGCCTGGATGGCCTGGGTGAAGAAGCCTTCCGCGGTGCTGCGCATGGCTTCGAGCTCCTCGGGCTCGAGCTCGCGGGTATTGCGCACCGAGGCGGCGGCATTGCCGTAGTTGAAGGCGACCTCGGCCAGGCGCACCCGCGCCCGGCGGGCAAGGGCGGGCGGGGCTGAAGCCTTCAGGAAGGAGGCATAGCAGGTGCCGGCCTCGCCCAGGGCCTGGAGCCAGTCGTTCGGATCCGTCATCCGCTTGGACGCGGTATAGATCACATCGCAGCGGGCCAGCTCGAGGGCGGCGCGGTCCGAGGAACCGTGGGCGAGGTTCTTCATCGCCTGGTCGAGGACGTACTCGGCGTGGTCCTCGAAGCCCGGGAACTGGTTCACCAGGGCGCGGGCGAACTCGGCCTCCTCCAGGACCGCGGCGTTGCCTTCCCCTTCCTGCGGCGGGGCCGCGGCCAGGGGCAGGGACAGAAGCAGCGAGGTCAGCAGCATCGGCTCGTGGAGGTGTGCGGGGACAGGGGGCTCAGGGGCTTCGTTGGACGCGAGGGGCGGCGGCGCGCGGCGCCACCGCCCCCCGGGACCGGACCGGCCGGCCGTTCAGCGGACCGAGCCGCCGGGCTCGATGGAGGGCTCGTGCTCGTCCGGGATCACGACCCGGGCGGTCAGGAGGATGATCAGCTTGCGGTAGGACTCGTAGGTGCCCTTCCGGCTGAAGAAGAAGGAGACGATCGGGATCTGGCTGAGGAAGGGGATCCCGGATTCGAGATCTTGCTCCTCGACCACGTTCAGGCCGCCGAGCATCAGCGTCCCGCCGTCCGGAACCAGGACCCGGGTGCGGATCTTCTGCAGCTCCAGTTCCGGCAGCTGCAGGGTCACCGGCGAACCGGCGCCCAGGGAGGTCTGGAAGGTCGGGATCGGCCGGCGCAGGGTCGCCACGGTCGGCCGCACGTCGATATAGGTGAACCGGCGGTCGGCGGTAACCACCGGCCGCACGTCCAGGAACACGCCGTCCTGGGCGACCCGGACGATGGGGTCGGCCAGGGCCGCGGCCTGGGCGATCTCGACGTCGAAGTCGCCGACGTAGGAGACCTGGTTGGCCACCGTCAGGTTGGCCCGGGCGGTGTTGTAGACCATCAGCGTCGGCTCGGTGACGATCTCGCTGCGCTGCGACTTCTCGACCGCCCGCAGCACCATCTCCAGCTGGGTGTCGCCGAGCATGGTCCACTGGGCGGAGAGCCCGCCGGAACCCAGCAGGGTTTCGTCGTTGCCCAGGGTGACGTCGTACAGGCCCTCGGTCCGGGCCAGGATGTTGACGTTGTCGCTGGCCTCCCGGAAGTAGACGCCGGAGTCGTTGCCGGAGCCCAGGGGCCCAGGGGAGCCGGGGCTTCCGGGGTCGCTGCCGAAGTCGTCGAAGACGAAGTCATCGCCCGGGCCGGGGACGCCGCCGGTGGTGTCGTCCCCCAGGCCGCGGAAGTCGAGGCCGATGTCCTGGAGGAAGCTGTCCTCGACCTTCAGGAAGCGGACCTGGATCTCGACCATGATGTTGGCCGCCTTGCGCAGGTCCTCGAGGAGGGAGCGGATCCGCGCGTGGATCTCGGGAACGGCATAGACGATCATCGTGCCGTTCTCGTCGATGGACATCGTTGCGGTGTCGTCCCACGCGTCCGGTTCGATGGTCTCCTA
>JALUUN010000542.1 GCA_027021325.1 Planctomycetota bacterium | reverse complement strand
GATGGGCGCGACGACTGGCTGCTCCTCGAGTTCGGACCCACTCCCCAGGCCACGATCCACTCCGGGCAGTCCCCGGAGCTGGTGCTGTGGACCTCTCCTCCCCATCCCCTTTTCTACGCTCCGACGGCCGTGGCCGGGGCCGGCGACCTGGACGGGGACGGCTTTCAGGACTGGGCGGTCGGCTACGAGTCCTGGGGCCTGACCGTCTTCTTCGGGCCGGACGCCACCCGTTTCCTGGAGATCCCCGGCGTCGGAGGCGCCCAGGTCTGGAAGGCCGGGGACGTGGACGGCGACGGCCGCCCCGACCTCGTCTCCTCGGCGGTCGCCCGCTACAACCGAAACTTCAGTGGATCGGACACCATCTGGCTCCTCTCCGGGTTCCAGCCGGGGGGCAGCTTCCTGAGCACGACCCTCACGGCGGCCCAGCTCGGCGTGACCACCTCGGGACTCGGAGCCTCCTTCGCAGCTCTCGGGACCTTCACCGGCACTGCCGCCGGTGACGAGTTCGCCATCGGCGCCCTGGATCTCTGGACTGGATTCCCCTCGCGATTCTGGGTCGTCGGCATGGTCGGCGGTTCCCTGCAGGCCACCTGGCAACCCGCCCCCAATCCCCCGTCGGGTTATGTCGGTGCAGGTCAGGGACTGGGCCCCATGCCGGACCTCGACGGCGATGGCCTGCGGGAACTCGCAGCCCAGGGCGAGACTCCCAACACGATGCAGGTGGACATCTGGACCGCCTCCTCCCCCGGCGCACCTCTGACGACCGTCTCGTCTTCCGATCCGAGCCGCACGCATTTCGGGGCGGCCCTGGCCTCTCCGGGGGACCTCGACGGCGACGGCGTTGCAGACCTGCTCATCGGTGATCCCCTTGCCCCGGGCAACGCGACAGGCGTCGGCATCAGCGGCGGAGAGGTCACAGCCTGGTCCGGCGCCTCCCTGGCCAGCGGCTCCCCGGTGCCCCTCATGGAGTGGTACGGAGACGACAGGAACGCCAACCTCGGCTCGGTCTTCAGCCAGCCCGGCGACCTCAACGGCGACGGGCGCCTGGAGGTCGTCGCTGGAGGGCCCTGGGGTGTGACCGGCGTACCGGTTCCCGGCTTCGCCCGCGCCCTGGGCTATGCCCCCTGGATCGCCATCTCTTCCGGTACGCTCTCGGCGGCAGCAGGCGGGGATCTCGCCGTCCAGCTCGACTTCCCGGCTTCCGAAGCCGGGCTCGACTACCACCTCTTCGCTTCCAGCGGAACCGGTCCGCTGGTCGCGGGAGGGATCGACCTCCCGCTCAGCTACGACAGCCTCTTCCAGACCACCCTCGGCCTGGGGGCACCCTTCGCGGGGACCCTGGACTCCCAGGGAGACGCCGCCTTTGCGATCACCGCGGCCCCCGGGCAGCTGTCCGCCTTCGTCGGGCAGACCCTCTTCTTCGCCGCTGCCAGCGGTGATGCCGCGACGGCGACGGGGCGTCTCTCCAGCGGCCCCATGCCCCTGGAGATCCTTCCCTGACCGGTCTTCCCTGACCGAAGGAGAGTGCCCGCTGGGAAGGCGGCTCCTCAGG
>JALUUN010000541.1 GCA_027021325.1 Planctomycetota bacterium | reverse complement strand
GCGGCGGCTCGAAACCCGGAGCCACCGCCGGGACCCGCCGGCGCTGGGCCCAGAGCCAGGTGTCCCGCTCCGCCGCCGCCCCCGGCTCGAGGGCCTCGGGCAGGGCGTCCACGTACCAGGCCCGCGGCCGGGTGCCCTTCTCCAGGCGCCGCTGCTGCACCGGCTGCTCGCGGATCAGGGTGGCGATCTCGCTCGTGGCGTCCGCAACGTCGCCGGCGACGATCGCCTCCTCGGGGCAGACGACGACGCAGGCCGGCTCCAGGCCGAGATCGGTGCGGTGGGCGCAGTAGTGGCACTTCTCGGCGGTGCCGGTGTCCTCGTTCAGGTAGAGGGCGTCGTAGGGACAGGCCTGCATGCAGGCGCGGCAGCCGATGCACAGGTCGCGGTCCAGGTCCACGATGGCATCGGGCCGTTTGTGCAGGGCCACCACCGGGCAGATCTCCACGCAGGGCGCGGCATCGCAGTGGTTGCAGCGCAGGACGGTGAAGTGGCGCCGCACCTCGGGGTAGCGCCCCTTCTCCACGTACTTGACCCAGGTCCGGTAGGAACCCAGGGGCACCTCGTTCTCCGCCTTGCAGGCCACCGTGCAGGCGTGACAGCCGATGCACTTGCGCTGGTCGATGACGAAGCCGTACTGGGGCATGCGGGGGAGGGCCGGGGACCGGGGCGGCGCTCATCCTAGGCCCGCCGGCGTCGCCGGCCATGGCCGCGCTGCGCGGGCCGGAAGGTCTCAGCCCTCCGCCGCCTCGGACTCCTCGAAGAGGCGGCCGATGTCCGCGTGGACCAGACAGTGGAAACGGTGCATCCCCGCCTCGAGAGCCGGAGCGTAGGGGCCGGGAGCGGCGGCCGGCGAGCCGAGGCCGGTCTGGACCGCTTCGCAGATGGCAACGTCCTCCTCCTGGACCTGTTCGCTCGCCGCCACGGCGCGCGCCACGAAGGCCTCGCCCCGGTCCGGATCCTCCAGGACGCCCTCCTCGAAGAAGAACTCGAAGACGACGCGGGTGCGGTCCACGGCCAGGGGCTCGACCAGGTTCAGGTCCAGCACCGGACCATAGCGATTGGCGCACCAGGAAGGGTGCACCCAGAGGTAGCGCGCCGCCGCACCGAGACGCTCGTCCCCCCGCGCCCGGCATTCCTGAAGCACCGAGCTCGCGCCGACCGTCGTCCGGTAGCCCTCCAGGTCCAGACCCGCTGCCAGGTCCGGATGCAGGCCGGCGACGTGGTAACCACCGTCGAGGTAGTTGTCGATGAAGACCTTCCAGTTGCAGCGCAGGTCCCAGACCCGGGTCGCCGCGTGCCGCAGGGGCCCCTCGGCGCCCGGCGCCCAGAGCCCGGCAGCGTCCGGACCGAGCGCCTCGTCCAGGGACGGAAGGCCGGCACCGAAGCCGAGGAAGACGAGGGGCCCGCGCTCCTCCACCGCCAGCGGCCGCAGGCCGTGGGCCGCCGGCTCGAAGCCCTCGACCCGGCCCAGGCGCGGGGCCCGCTTCAGTCTCCCGTCGAGGGCGTAGGTCCAGCCGTGGTAGGGACAGACCAGTTCCCGGACCTCCTCGCC
>JALUUN010000540.1 GCA_027021325.1 Planctomycetota bacterium | reverse complement strand
CTGGCCACCAGGGCCGGCAGGCGGAAGCCCAGGCGCTGACCGGACGCCTGCTCGGCCGCCTCGGTCGCCGCTCCGAGGCGGTGGATCGTCTGTCCCGGGCCGCCGCCCTCTACCGCAAGCTCGGGCGCAGCGCGGCAGCCGCAGAGGCGCTCGCCGAGCAGGCACGGCGGCTGAGGGAACTCGGACGCCTGCGGGTCGCCCTGACCCGCGCCCGGGAGGCTCTCTCACTGGCCCAGGAGGCCCGCTCGGATCCGGCGGCCACCGCCGCCGCCTTCGCCCTGGCCGCCGCTCGGGCCTTCGTCGGCGACGTGGAAGCGGTCCGGGAGGCCCTCTCCCGGGTCAGCCAGGCCGACGCGCCGCTGTTCCGGGCCCGGCGCTCGCTGCTACTGGGCCGGGCCCACCTGGCGGCGGACCAGCCCGACCGGGCCCGGGAGCTGCTCCAGGAGTGCTCCTTCCTGGCTCGCCGGGCCCGCCTGCCGGAAGTGGAGATCCGCGGCCTGGTCGGGCTGGCGGAGAGCTATCTCGCCCTGCGCGAGGAGGAGCGTGCGGGACTGGCGCTGAAGAAGATCCGCATCGAAGCCGAGAGGGGCGGCCGGGAAGAGATGCTGGCCCTCGCCCGACTGCTGACCGCGGAGCTGGAGCTGGCCCAGCCGGGAGGCGAGATGAGCCTGGCCCGGGACGAGGCCCTCGCCGCCGCCGAGGTCCTCACCCGCCGCGAACGCTCCGATCTGGCCTGGCGCGCCTGGGCTGCCGGCGCCACCGCCTGCCGCCGTCTGGGAGAGGTCGACAGCGCCGCCCGCTGCGAGCGGGACGCCATCGCCGGCCTCGATGCGCTGCTCGAGGGCCTGCCCAGCGCCCAGCGCTCCCGCTGGCGCAGCCAGTCCCGGGTGCGCTCTCTGCTGGCCGCCGCTGGCACGGAGGAGAGCACTGAGCGCTCACCTCAGCAGAGTCCGACGGCCCCCGAGGTCACGCGACAAATCCAGGCCCTCGAACGCCTGCTGGAAATCAACCGGGCCCTCAACTCCACCCTCGAACTCGAGCGCCTGCTCGAAATCCTGGTCGATACCGCCATCGAGCTGACCGGCGCGGAGCGGGGCTTCGTCTTGCTCGAGGAAGGCGGCGACACCGCCGCGGAGTTGGCCCGGCGCGAGGGCGGCGTGGACCTGGCCGGCGAAGAGCGCGAGTTCAGCCGCTCGGTGGCGCGGCAGGTGATCCGCGACGACAAGCCCCTGATCTCCCACGATGCCCAGACCGACGAGCGGCTGAGCGATTCCCGCTCGATCCACGCCCTGCAGATCCACTCGATCCTGGCCCATCCCTTGCGGGTGCGCGGCAAGGTGGCCGGCGCGATCGTGATCGACTCCCGCAAGCCGATGGCCCTCTTCGACCAGTCGAGCCAGGCCTGGCTTTCTCGCCTCGCCGACCAGGCCGGCATCGCCCTGGCCAACGCCCGTCTGATCACCCAGCTCCGCACCCAGGCCGACGAGATCCGCCGCCTGAACGAGAAGCTCTCCGAGCAGGTGGAAGAGCAGCGGGTGGAGATTCTCGAAAA
>JALUUN010000539.1 GCA_027021325.1 Planctomycetota bacterium | reverse complement strand
GTGAAGCTGTCGCTGCAGGCCTCTGGATCGGCCGGGCGAGGCTGCGCTCCCGGAGCCAGGGCCCGGGCTCGCTCCAGGAACTCTGCCGGCGGTTCGTAGGGGTCGTGGGCGTCGAAGAAGTGGCTCAAGAGAAGGTAGGGCTCCCCGGCCTCCTGCAGCCAGTCGCGGGTGCGCTGGAGAACCACGCCGCCGTCGTTGGCGGGCTTGAAGGAATGCTTCAAGCCCGCCGCCAGGAGTCGCAGAGCGGTCATCTGCCACAGACCGATGCGTCCGAGGTCCTCGAAGCGGTCCCCTGGCAGGCGGTCGTCGTAGACCTCGAAGCCGCGGGCGAAGCCGTACTGTCCCTTGAGGGGGAAGGCGGAGACGAAGCCGGCGGTCCGCCAGCCGGCCTCGTGGAACCACTCGGCCGCGGTTCGGACCAGGCGCGGCGAGATCTGGTAGAGACCGTGGCTGCGCAGGCCGTGGGTCAGGGGCACGACCCCGGTGAGGATGCTGGCGTGGGTCGGCCCGGTGATGGGCGCGACCGCCACCATGTCCTCGAGGACGACGCTGCGCTCGGCGAGGCGCTGGAGGTTCGGCGTTTCGATGCCGGTGCCGCCGTAGATCGGCAGGACATCGGCGCGCACCGTGTCCCAGGAGATCAGGACGACGTTGGGCGCACCGGCAGGCGCCGGGGCCGCGGGTGCCCCGAGACCGGTGGCGGGGGAGCGCTCGGTACCGAGCCAGAGAGCGGTGCCGGCGCCGCCGGCGAGGATCAGGGCCAGGCCCAGGGCCAGGAGGCGGCGCTCGCGCACCGGCGTCCAGGCCCGGAACCAGAGCAGGGCCGCGGCGCAGGCTGCCCCCGCCGCCAGGCCCAGGAGCTGGTAGGCGGAGCCGAGGTCCAGGTGCTTCGCGTCGTAGCCCGAGGGCCCGCGGCTGTGGGCGAGGAGGGCGAGGCCCAGGACGCCGGCCGGCGGCAGAAGGGCGAGGAGCCGGCGTGGCAGGCCGAGGCGCGCCAGGGCGGCGGCGGTCCCGCCCAGGAGGAGGCCCCAGAAGCCGTGGAAGGCGGCGGGGACCAGGAACAGGAGGGCCCAGAGGGCCGCCCGGTCCAGGAGGGCGGCGCGCATGGGCAGGCAGGCGCCGATCTCCAGGGCCGCCAGGGCCAGGCCGCAGCGGAGGCCCCAGACGGGCCAGGACCGGGGGGAAGGGGGCGAGCCAGACATCCCGCGCGAAACGTCCGGGAGCGGTCCCGCTCCCGGACGCCGATTCTAGCCCGGCCTGTCCCTCAGAAGCGGATCTCGACGGGTTCCTCCGGGGCGCCCTCGACCAGGCTCACGCTCAGCGAGCGCACCTGGCCCTGCCATTCGGCTTCCACGCGGTACAGGCCGGCGGCGAAGGTCCCGACCTCGTAGCTGCCGTCGCCGCGGCCGCCGAAAAAGCGGCTGAAGGCGGCGGCCACGTTGTCCTCGTCGTTGACGCGCACGCCGTCGGCGTCGAAGACCGCGATACGCGCCCCGCCCAGGGGCTGGCCCTCGGGATCCAGGACCCGCACGCGCAGGGGCACGCCGCGGGACAGGGCCACCTCGATCTCGGTGGTGTCGCCAGCGCGTACCTCGACGCCGCGCTTCACCGCCCGGACGAAGCCCTGGGACTCGACATAGACGTCGTAGCGGCCGTCCTCGAGGCCGTCCATGCGGATCTCCTCCCGGCCCCAGGAGCGTCCGCCGAAGAGGCCTCCGCTCTCCTCGGGCGTTTCGCCGGCGGGGACGGCGCGGGCGCTGGCTCCACCGGGCGGCGGCTCTCCCGAAGCGGTGCGCACCCGGACCAGGATCCGGCCGGCCACCGGCAGCGACAGCCGGCCGGCGTCCAGCGTCTGGCCGTCGTGCAGTTCGAAAGGCGGGAGTTCCAGGTTTCCCAGGGGCGGCCGTTCCTTCTCGCCTTCCTCCGGGCCCCGCCAGCCCCAGCCGCGGCCGCCCTGGATCTCGAGGTGATAGCGCCCGGGGCTGACCCCCTCGAAGCGGAAGCGGCCCTGCTCGTCGGTGAACTCCCAGTCCCGGGTCGGCCCGCCGCCGAGCATCGCCTCGAAGCCGGCCGCCTGCCGGTCCTCGCTCACCAGCAGCACGCTGATCCCCTCGAGGGCCTCGCCGGTGTCGCCGGCGACGACCACTCCCGTGACCTCGGTGCGCGGTACCTGGAGCTGGACGCGGTCCTCGGGAACGTCGGCTACGGTCAGGGGCAGGCGCCCCGTCCACTCCTCCGAGTCCACGTTCAGCCGGTACTCGCCGGGCGCCAGACTCTCGAAAACGAACTCGCCGCGGGCGTCGGTGCGTGAGGTCGAGAAGCGCATGTCCAGCAGGCTGGAGCCCTCCGTGGAGACCAGGGCCAGGTTGGCGCCGGCAACCGGCGCCCCGTCCTTGAGGAGGACCCCCGTCAGCCGGCAGCCGCCGGCGGCCTCGTCCACGATGTCCACCTCGACAACCCCGCCCTCCGGCACCCAGGCCTGGGTGATCCGGGAGCTCTGCAGGATCTTCATGACGTCGCCGGTGAAGAGGGATTCGTCGTCGAGGGCGGCGGTCAGCATGAAGTAGGCACCCTGCCGCAGGTGCTCCATGCGGTAGACCCCGTTCTCGTTCGTGGCCGTCTGCTGGAAGTCCCGGGACTGGGGCGAGAAGGCGCCGACCATCCGGCCCGGCAGGGGATTGCCGTGGCGGTCGAAGACCGTGCCGGTGAGGGTCCCGCCGCGCTTCAGAAGGACCTCCACTCCCTCGCGGAGCTCGGCCTCCTTGATCGAGGGGATCTCCTCGCTGGTGTTGGCGAAGCCGCTGGCCAGGACGTTGACATGGTCGGCTCCTTCCGGCACGCCGGTGACCTCGAAGAAGCCTTCGGCGTCGGTCTCGGCCATGGCCGTGCTCTTGTCGAGGCCCTGGAGCATGGCCGCGAAACCGCTCTCCCGGCCGTGCCCCACGGAGACCACGGCGCCCGCGACCGGCGTCCGGTCGTCGGCCGTCAGGACCTGGCCGCGGACGGTGGCACCGCGGTCCATCTGGATGATGACGCCCCGGGTCGTCCTGCCCTCCTCGATGCGGACGTTCCGGGCCACTCCGTTCGTGAATCCCTCGGCCTGGGCGGTGAGGGTCCACTCTCCCGGCGGCAGGCCCTGCAGGGAGAAGCGGCCGTCGGGATCCTCGCAGAAGGTCATGGCTTCCATCTCCGCTCTCCAGGAACCCTCTGAAAGGAGGATCTGCTCGTTCTCCCGGCGTGCCCGCTCCAGGGGCGAGGGCTGTCCCTCCACCGGAGGGGATTCCTCCTGCTCTGCCGGAGCCGCTCCGGCCGCCCCGGATTCGCCGGGCACGACCACGACGGAGGCCTCCTGCGCTCCCTCGGCCTCCGCGTTCCAGCCGCGGCGCAGCTCCCCACGCAGGAAATAGAACTGCAGCGGCCGGCCGCGGTTTCCATCCACAACCATCCCCTCGACAGCGCCGGGGCGGGCCAGGACCAGGAGGGGCTCCTGGTCCTCCTCGAGCTCCCGAAGCCGGAAGTCGTGTACCGGGAAGCCCGGCGCCTCCACGCGCAGCCGCGCCTGGGTCCAGGCCGGGAGGGTGAAGGAGCCGTCGCCCTCGCTCAGGGTCCAGGTGGCCTCGGGCAGGAACTCCGGCAGGATCTCCTGCGCCGCCTCCAGGAACAGGCCGCCCGGCTGGTTCCAGGCCCCGCGGCGCTCCTCGCCGCTTCGCTTCGGCTCGGGGATGCTCTGCAGCTGGATCCGCGCCCCGGCCACCGGACGGCCCTGCAGGTCCACGACCCGCCCGTGGACCACGACCCGGGTGTCGATGCTCAGGGCCGGGGCCACCGAGGCGTCGCTCGTGACCGTTGCCGCCGCCGGAGCGCTCCGGCCTTCCGGCCCCTGGGCGAGGAGCAGGAAGTTGCCGTGCGGCAGCCGGTCCAGGCGCCAGGCGCCGCGGCTTCCGGTTTCGGCGGTCCAGCCCAGAGGATCGCGCAGGAAGGGGATCACCCGGCGCAGATCCAGGGGAACGGCGACGACCATGGCGCCGCCGATGCCGTCGCCCTCCTCATCCACGACCTCTCCCTGGAGGCCGCCCATGGGGCTCATGCGTACTTCGACGTGACCCCGTCCCCCCTTCTTCAGGGGGCCGAACTCCTGGAGCCCGGCATGGGTCGGGCCGTCGAAGGCGTGGGCCGAGAGGGCGAAACCCGCAGGCACCGCCTCCAGCTCGAAGGCTCCGGAGCCGTCGGTCCAGACCCGGTCCACGAAGAAGGTCCGGTTGCGGAAGGCGGCGATGAGGTACTTCAGCCCCGGGCCGACCAGGACCTCGGCGCCGGCCACCGGCCGGCCCCCGGCGTCCACGACGCGGCCGGTCAGGGCGGCGCCGGTGACCGTGTGGACGACCACGCCTTCCCCGGAGTCGAGGTGCTCGGGCAGGACCCGCTGCCGGCGCGGGGTGAGACGCATGGGGGCCCGCGCCGCGAGGAACACCGTCCGGCCGAAGAGTCCCGCGAGTTCGAAGCGTCCCTCCTCGTCGGCGAGCGCCGCGGCCACGGGCTCCAGGCTGAAGTCGAGGGGATGATCGAGGATCTCGGTGATCTCGACTTCGAAGTCGAGGACGGGAAAGGGCGAGTTGTAGGCCCCGACCCAGGCGCCGGGTACCGGTTCCCCGGCCTCGTCCACGACGACACCGTGGAGGCCGAAGCGGCCTCGGCCGGTCTTCGGCTGCCGGAGGGCGCCGGCTTCGGCCGCCGTCTTCCCTTCGCGGCGCCCGCCTGCACCCTCGAGCGCCACCGGACCGGCGGCGCCGTCCTCCTCTTCCAGGGCCGGGCCCGCGGGCCCGGGCTCCGGGCCGGGCGTCGGCTGGAGGAGGATCCAGGCGAGGGCCGCCAGGAAGGCCAGGATCAGGAAGGGCAGGAGGGGTCGGCGCATGGTCCTCTGGGGAATCAAAAAACCCCCGCTTCCTCGGGAGATCCTGGGCAGGGAAGGAGGAGCCTCCGGGGAAGTGGGGGGACCTGGGCTCCCCAGTGTATCCAGGGACGCGCTGTCCCTTCGCGGGGGCCGCAGACGCCGCCTTCCGCCCGCACCTAGAATGCTCGCCATGCCCGCCCCGCGGACCCTGGCCTGGATCCTCGCCCTGGCCCTGGCTGGATGCCTCCTGGCCGTGGCCGCGGCCCGGCCGGACCCCACGGCGCCGCGCCGCCGGAGCGCCGCAGAGCGGACTCCGCCCGCCGCCGAGGCCCGGGAGAGCGGCGGCGCGGAGGCCAGGGCCGTCCGGCCGGCGCCGGATCCGCTGGAGGATGCCGGCGCCGGGCCGGAGGAGGCGGAGGCCGGACCCAGCACCCTGGTGGGCCGCGCTGCCGGTCCCGACGGTCGGCCTGTGGCCGGCCTGCTCCTGAAGCTCCGGGGAATCGGCCGGGACACCTCGGTCCGCGCCCGCACCCGGACTGCCGAGGACGGCTCGTACCGCTTCGAGGCGGTCCCGCCCGGCCACTACCGCCTTGCCTGGGGTCCGGAGGGGGACGATCTCGGGGCCGCCCCCGGAGTTCTCCACCTGCGCGGTGGCCGCGTCCTCCAAGATCTGGAGCTCCCCGCTCTGTCGAGCCTGCGGATCCGCGTCGTGGACCGCGACGGACAGACGCCCTGGAGCGGCGGCCGCGTCCGCCTCGAAGGGCTCTACGGGCGGCGCTGGTGGCGCGAGCCGGACGAGGACGGTCTGGTCGAGTTTCCCTGGCTTCCGCCGCGGCCCTGGCGGGCGGTCCTCCTCGAAGGCAGACGGCGTTTGACCCAGGAGCAGGTGGTCCTGGTTCCCGGCGGAAGCAGCGAACTGGTCCTGCGGCGGCCGCCCGAGGAAGTGGAGCCGGAGGCGCCGAAGAAGGCTGCGGGAGGTCGCCGGCGCCGGCCCTAGGCCCGGGTCTCGATTTCGAGGAGCCCGCCCTCTCCGGTCCAGCGCAGGCGGCGCACGCCGCCTGCGTCGTCATGGACCCGGAAGCCCAGCTCCAGCGGCCTGAGGGAGTGGATCTCCGCGCCGAGGGCCAGGAGCTCCTGCATGCAGCAGACGATGCGCTCCCGCAGGCGCAGGGCCTCGGTCCGTGCGGCACCTTCCCTCCGGTCCTCCGGGGCCGGCATGGCCTCGACCCGGTCCCGGAGCTCGGCTGCGATGGCCTGGAGCAGGGGCAACCGGGCCCGGAGATCGTCCAGGCTCAGGCCCTGCGCCGGTCCGACCGGGGTTTCCGGCATGATCCCTTCTCAGACCTGGAGCGTGGGCAGGGTCCGGACCTGACGGGTCGCCACCGCTGCGGCGAGGCGCCCGGCGATGTCACGGAAGGCCGCGGAGACCTCGGCCTCGGGCTGGGAGACGACCACGGGGGTTCCGTCGTCGCCGCACTGGCGCACGGAGGGCTCCAGGGGGACCTCGCCGAGGAAGGGCAGGCCGTAGGCCTCGGCCACCTTGCGTCCGCCGCCGCGGCCGAAGATCTCACCGCTCATGTTCTCGATGACGCCCAGGACCTCGACCTTCACCTGCTGGTTCATGGCGATGGCGCGCCGGACGTCGGCCAGGGACACCTCCTGGGGCATGGTGACGATGACCGAGCCGGTCATGGGGACCAGCTGCGCCAGGGAGATCTGGGCGTCGCCGGTTCCGGGCGGCATGTCCACGAACAGGTAGTCGAGGGTGCCCCAGTCCACGTCGCGCAGGAACTGCTCGAGGGCCCGGTGCAGCATGGGGCCGCGCCACAGGATCGGAGTGCCGTCCTCGGCGAGGTAGCCGATGGACATGGTCTTGATGCCGAAGGCCTCCTTGGGCGCGATCTTGTCGCCGCTGCGCTCGGGCTTGCCCTGGAGGCCGAGCATGACCGGGACGTTGGGGCCGTAGACGTCGGCGTCGAGGAGGCCGACCCGCGCTCCGGTTTGCGCCAGGGCCGCGGCCAGGTTCACGGCGCAGGTGCTCTTGCCGACCCCGCCCTTGCCGCTGGTCACGGCGATCACGTTGCGCACGTCGCCGCCGAGAACCTCTGTCGGCCCGAGGCTGGAGCGGACCTGGGCCGTCATCTTCAGGTTCACGGTCTCCACGCCGGGCACCGAGGCGACGGCGCTGCGCGCCTGTTCCTGGAGCTGTTCCTTCACCGGGCAGGCGGGTGTGGTCAGCTCCAGGGTGAAGGCCACCGCCCCGCCACAGATCTTCAGATCCTTGACGAAGCCCAGGGTGACGATGTCCTTGTGCAGATCCGGATCCTGGACCCGGCGCAGGGCCTCGAGAACCTGTTCTTCCGTGACTTCGGGCATGGGCAGGGCGGGGACGGACGACGCGGGTAGGATGGGCTTCCCTAGGCCTGCGGAGGGGCCGACTCCAGGCCTTCCGGCGGGAGGGAAGCCGGCA
>JALUUN010000538.1 GCA_027021325.1 Planctomycetota bacterium | reverse complement strand
GCTCCAGACCTGAGGACGGCGGATCCCCCGAATGTCGGCGGCGGCACCGGCCCGCGGGCCGGCCGCCGGGTCCGCGCCTATCCCGGCGGCCAGCCCATGGGGCGGCCGCCGAGAATGTGGAGGTGCAGGTGGTCCACGGTCTGGCCGCCTTCGGGGCCGATGTTGGTGACCACGCGGTAGCCGTCGGCGTCGATGCCTTCCTGGCGGGCGATGCGGGCGGCGGCGAGGAGCAGATGCCCCAGGAGATCGCGGTCCGCGTTGCCGGCGTCGTCGAGGCTGCGCAGGGGCTTGCGCGGGATCACGAGGACATGCACCGGCGCCTGCGGATGGATGTCGCGGAAGGCGAGGCAGTGCTCGTCCTCGTAGACGATGTCCGCCGGCAGCTCTCCGGAAAGGATCTTCCCGAAGACGGTCTCGCTCATGCCCGCTCCTCCCCTTCGAGGCCGGCCTCGGCCATCCAGGCCCGCCAGGTCGCCGGATCGAGCTCTTCGGACTCCTCGACCAGGAGCACCGGAAAGCCGTCCTCGATGCGGTAGCAACGGCGCGTCTCCGGGTCCGTGCTCACCAGCCGGTCGCCCCGCTGGAACAAGGGCTTGCGGCTGAGGGGACAGACCAGGAGGGCGAGGAACTCCGGATCCAGGGGCTCGGCTTCGGCGGGCGCCATGAGGCCAGTATCCCAGGGAAGAGGCGGTGGAGGAAGGGGGGCGCCTCCACCTAGACTTCTCGGGAACTCCACGGGCGGGCCCCGCCCGGCGTGGAGGAGGTCCCGGGCATGAAACCCAGGAAACTGCTTCTCGTCGAGGACGACCCGGACCTCCTGGAGGTCCTGCGGCTGACCTTCGAGGCGGAGGGCTTCCAGACCCACCTGGCCGGGGACGGCGAGGCCGCGCTGCGGCTGGTGCGACGCGTGCAGCCGGATCTGGTGGTCCTGGACCTGATGTTGCCCGGCCGCGACGGCATCGAGGTCTGCCAGGCGATCCGCGCCGACCCGGCCACGCGCCACGTGCCGATCCTCATGCTCACCGCCCGCGCCGAGGAGGCCGACGTGGTCCTCGGGCTGGGCGTCGGCGCCGACGACTACGTGACCAAGCCGGCGCGCCCCAAGGAACTCGTCGCCCGGGTCAAGTCCCTCCTGCGCCGGGCCCGGGGACGCGAGCCCGTGGTCACGGACGAGCTTCTGGAGCGCGGGCCGATCGTCATCGATCCGGTCCGCTTCGAGGTCCGGGCCGGCGGCGAGCGCCTGGTCCTGACGCCGACGGAGTTCCGCCTGCTGCAGACCCTGGCCAGCGCTCCGGGCCGCGTGTTCCGCCGCGGGGAACTCCTGGACCGGGTGGTGGGCCCGGACGTCTTCGTGACCGAGCGCAACATCGACACCCACGTGAAGGCGGTGCGCCGCAAGCTCGGCGAGCACGGTGCCTTGATCGAGACCGTGCGCGGTGTCGGCTATCGCTTCTCCGACGAGCTGGAGACGGCCTGAGAGCCGGCACCTAGGATGGCCGGGGGCGGGCCGCTTCCATGCCTTCCACGGACTCCCTCCTCACCGGCGCCGGGCTGGTTCTCCTGGGTGCAGCCGGCGGCTGGTGGCTCGCCCGGCGGCTGCAGCGGCGCCGGGCCGAGGCCCTGCGCCTGCGCGGCGAGGCGGTCGAGGGCCTTCGCCGCGCCCTGGACCTCCTGGAGGAGGGCGTGATCCTGGTGGACGCTTCGGACCGGGTCCTGGCCGCCAACGCGGCGGCGCGGCGGCTGGTGCGGGCGCCGGAGGGCGGCGGGGGGGCGGAACGGCCGCGCCTCCAGGAGCTCATCCGCGACGAGGCCCTGCTGGAAGCGGTCCGCGCCTCCGCCGGCCACGAGGTCGTGCGCCAGCAGGTCGAGGCGCGGGACGAGGAGGGCGCGGTCCTGGCCCTGGCCCTGACCCTGGCGCCCGCACCGCGCGGCGGCCGGGTCCTGATCCTGCGTGACGAACGTGTCCGCGAGGAGATCGACCAGCGCCGCCGGGACTTCGTGGCGAACGCCAGTCACCAGCTGCAGACGCCGATCGCCGCCATCATCGGGCTCCTGGACCTCCTGGACACGGTGCCCGAGGAAACGCGGCCGACCCTGCTCCAGCGTGCCCGCCGCAACGCCCAGGCCCTGAGCAATCTGACCCGGGATCTCCTGGGGCTGGCGCGGGCCCAGGATCCGGACTGGAAGACCGTCCCCCAGGAGATCGAGGTGGCGTCGGTGGTCGAGGAGGTGATGGACCCGATCCGCGCCGAGGCCGAAGGCCGGGGCCTGGAGGTGGCGGTCTCCGTCGAGCCCCCGGAGCTCCGGATCCTGGTGGACCGCATCGCCTTCGCCACGGTGCTCCAGAACCTGGCTTCGAACGCCGCCGCCTATACCCGGGAAGGCAGGATCCAGGTGCGCGTGCGGCCGCGCCCGATGGGCGGACTGGTCCTGGAGGTCGAGGACACCGGCTCGGGCATCGAGCCGGAGAAGCTGAACCGGATCTTCGAGCGCTTCTTCCGTGGCGACCCGGCCCAGTCCCGGGCCAGCGGCGGCACCGGCCTGGGGCTGTCCATCGTGCGCAACCTCCTGCGGCGCATGGGCGGGCGGATCTCGGTGCGCTCGGAGCCGGGTGCCGGCTCCACCTTCGCGGTGGAGCTGCCGGACCACCCCTCGCGGCCCCTTCCCGGCGCGGGTCTGGCAAGCTTCCACTCTGCTTCATCCGGGCTTCCCGGTCCGGGCCGGGGATCCCGGGGAAGCTGAGGCCGGCCTCTTCGGCGGCCTTCACCGGTTCTTCACGGAATCCCCGCGGTGCCCTCGCCCGCGGGTTCGACCCTGGCGCCGGTCCTGGACGCCTCCGTAACGCCCGGCGGCCCGCCGGCGTTCCGGAGGGAAACCGGGAGCCCTCCCTGGCCCTTCCGGGCCGCTCTCCCGGCCTTCGAGGCACCCCCGAAGCGATGAAACCGACTCTCTACGCCCCCGGTCTCGCCCTGCTCCTCCTCGCCGCCTGCGGCGGAGGCGAGTCGCGGACCCTCATCCAGAACAAGGGTTCCGACACCCTGGTGAACGTGGCCCAGGCCTGGGCCGAAGCCTACCGGCAGGTGGACCCTACCGTGGTCGTGGCGGTGAGCGGCGGCGGCTCGGGCACCGGCATCTCGGCGATGATCAACGGAACCGTGGACATCGCCAACTGCAGCCGCAAGATGAAGCCGTCGGAGATCGAGGCCGCCGAGAACAACGGCGTCGAGCCTGTCGAGTTCGTCGTCGGCTACGACGCCCTGGCGGTCTACGTCCATCCGGACAACCCGATCGAATCCCTGACCCTCGAGCAGCTCCGGCGCATCTACGGCAAGGACGGCGACATCGAGCGCTGGTCCCAGCTCGGCGTGAAGATGCCCGAGGGCCACGACGAGATCATCCGCATCAGCCGCCAGAACAACTCCGGCACCTACGCCTACTTCCGGGAGGCGGTCCTGGGCGGCGACGGCGAGTACAAGCTCGGATCCCGCGACATGCACGGCAGCAAGGATGTGGTGGATCTCGTGGGCCACACCCCCGGCGCCATCGGCTACAGCGGCCTGGCCTACGCCACCGACGAGGTCAAGCTGGTCCCCATCGCCCGCAAGGAAGGCGATCCGGCGGTGGCGCCGAGCGTCGAGACGGCCTCCGACGGCAGCTACCCCATCGCCCGGCCGCTCTTCATGTACACCGCCGGCGAACCCACCGGCAAGATCAAGGAGTACCTCGACTGGGTCCTCGGCCCGGAGGGGCAGCGCATCCTCCGCGAGAAGGGCTACGCTCCGGCGCGGGCGGTGGTCAACTGAGGCCGAGCGCGCCCGTTCAGGCCCCCGGAGGCAGCATGGGACACTACGAAGAACGCCTGGAGCGGGATCTGACGCGCCTGCGCAAGCAGGTCCTGAAGCTTGGCGACCGCGTGCAGAAAGCCCTCGAGGCGGCGGTGCACTCGGTCCTGGAGGTGGACAAGGCCCAGGCCGCCGAGGTCGTCCTCGGCGACCTGGAGGTCAACCGCCTGTCCCGGGACCTGGACCGTCTGTGCCACATCTTCGTGGCGCGGCACCTGCCGAGCGCCGGGCATCTTCGCTTCGTCTCCTCGGCCATGCGCATGAGCATCGCCCTGGAGCGCATCGGCGACTACGCCGCCACCATCGGCCGTACCGCCCTGCAGCTCTCCTCGCCGCCGCCGGAGCCGGTCGCCCACGACATCGACATGATGAGCGAGCACGCCGGCCGGCTCCTGAAGCGCGCCCTCAAGGCCTTCGGTGAGAGGGACGTGGATCAGGCGCGGGCGACCATGGTCATGGCCGGCCAGATCACCGCGACCTTCGACAAGGTCTTCGCCGACCTCGGCAAGGAGGGCGAGCGAGGAGAACGTCCCATCCAGGATCTGTTCGGGCTGCTGGCGACCTTCAACCGGCTGGAACGCGTCATCCACCAGGCCAAGAACCTGTGCGAGGAGACGATCTTCATCGAGACCGGGGAGACCAAGCCGCACAAGACCTTCGACGTCCTCTTCCTGGACGAGCGCAACGACGGCGCCAGCCAGCTCGCCGAGGCCTACGCCCGCAAGGGCTGGCCGGATCTGGGGCGCTTCGAGAGTGCCGGCTGGAACCCGGCGCCGACCATGCGCGAGGAATACATCCGTTTCGGGATCGAGAAGGGCCTGGACCTGAGCGACGCCCGGCCGCGCCCCCTGGAGACGATTCTCGATCAGATCGCCGACTACGACATCGTGGTGGACCTGGGCAGCGGCGCCGTCGAGAGACTCGGGAAGCTGCCCTTCCACACGATACCCCTGACCTGGGGACTGCCTCTGGACGGCGATCCCGAGGAGGCCTACAAGGTGATCACCCCCAGGGTCCGGGAGTTGATGGACAAGCTCGGCGCCGAACGCGACGACGACTGAGTCCGGCATGAGCCCCGGCGCCTCCCTCCCCGACGAGCGCCTCGCCGCCCTGGACCGGCGGGACCGCGCCTGGTTCGTGGATCTGGTCTTCCGGATCCTGGTCCTGGCCGGCGGTCTCTCCGGCATCGTCTTCATCGTCGGGATCTTCGTCTTCATCTTCGCCCAGGGCGCGGGCTTCCTCCTGCACCGCTTCGATCCTGCGGAGTTCTTCGGCTCCATCGAGTGGCGGCCGACCTCCCCCGAGCCGAAGTACGGAGCCCTGGCCCTGATGGCCGGCACCGCCTCGGTCACCGGACTCGCCATGCTCGTGGCGGTGCCCTTCTCCCTGGGGGCGGCGATCTACATCGCCGAGTTCGCCACCGGCCGCACCCGCGAGTTCCTCAAGGTCCTCGTTGAGCTGCTGGCGGCCATCCCCTCGGTGGTCTGGGGCTTCATCGGTCTCACGATCATGAACCCCCTGATCATCGAGGCCTTCGATGTCCCCATCGGGCTGTGCATCCTCAACGCCGGTGTGATCCTCGGCCTCATGGCGGCGCCGATCATGACCACCATCGCCGAGGACGCCCTCAAAGCGGTCCCCGATAGCTACCGCGAGGCCGCCGAGGCCATGGGCGCGACGCGCTGGCAGGTGGTGCGCAAGGTGGTCCTGCCGGCGGCGCGCAAGGGCATCGTCGCGGCGGTGCTCCTCGGCGTCGGCCGCGGCTTCGGCGAGACCATGGCGGTGCTGATGGCGAGCGGCCACGCCATCCACCTGCCGACCAGCCCTTTCGATTCGGTTCGGGCCCTGACGGCGACCATCGCCGCCGAGCTCGGCGAGACCGCCCGCGGGAGCGAGCACTACCAGGCGCTCTTCACCCTCGGGATCTTCCTGTTCCTGGTGACCTTCGTCATCAACCTGACCGCCGACCTGGTGCTGCACGGCGGCCGGAGGAAGCGCAAGCCGTGAGCCCGAGTCTGTTCCAGGCGACTGCCCTGAACCGCCGCAACCGCGTCCGCGAGCGGGCCTGGCGCGGGGTCTTCCTGGGAATGACCCTGCTCCTGATCCTGCCGGTCGCCCTGATCCTGGGAGTCCTGGTCGTCAAGGGGAGCCCGGCCCTGAGCTGGGAGTTCTTCACGACGATGCCGAGCAACGGCATGACTGCCGGCGGCATCTTCCCGGCCCTGGTCGGGACGCTGTGGCTGGTATTCGTGGCCCTGATCGCCTCGGTGCCCATCGGCGTCGCCGCGGCCATCTACCTCAGTGAGTACGCCAAGGACAACTGGCTGACCCGGACCATCAACCTGGCGATCATCAACCTCGCCGGCGTTCCTTCCATCGTCCACGCGCTCTTCGGTCTCGGCGCCTTCGTCCTGTTCTTCCGCTTCGGCACCAGCATCCTGGCGGCGAGCCTGACGCTGGCGGTCATGACCTTGCCGGTCGTCATCGTCAGCACCCGCGAGTCGCTGCAGGCCGTCCCCATGGCCTTCCGCGAGGCCTGCTGGAGCATGGGAGCCACCCGCTGGCAGACCATCCGCCATGTGGTCCTGCCCAACTCCCTGAGCGGCATCCTCACCGGTGTCATCCTTGAGGTCAGCCGCACCGTCGGCGAGACCGCGCCGATCATGTTCACCGGCGCGGCCTTCTTCCTGCCGGTGCTGCCGGAGTCGGTCTTCGACCAGACCATGGCCATGTCCCTGCATCTGTTCGTGGTCTCAACGCAGGTGCCGGACGTGCCGGAGGAGCTTCCCTTCGGCGTCGCCCTGGTCTTGATCGGGATGGTGCTGGTCCTGAACTCGGTTTCCATCGCCTTCCGCATGTACCTGCGGGGGAAGAAGAAGTGGTGAACACCGCAAGGCCGGTCCTCGAGGTGCGCGACCTCCGGATCCGCTACGGATCCAAGGAGATCCTGCGAGGCGTCAACCTGGAGGTCCGGCGCAACGAGATCTTCGGCATCATCGGCCCGGCGAACAGCGGCAAGACCTCCTTCCTGCGCGCCATCAACCGCATGAACGAGATGGTGGACGGCATGAAGGTGGACGGCACGATCCGTTTCGCCGGCCGCGACCTGCGCGAGGTCCGCAATGTCTACGCCCTGCGCAGCCGCATCGGCGTCGTCTTTCCTCTGCCGGTCGGTCTGCCCCTGAGCATCTATGACAACGTCGCCCTGGCGCCGCGCCTGCAAGGCGTGAAGAAGAAGACGGACCTGGACGAGATCGTGGAGCGCTGCCTGAGCCGCGCCGCCCTCTGGGACGAGGTCAAGGACCGCCTCGACAGTCTCGGCAGCCTGCTCTCGGGGGGGCAGCAGCAGCGCCTGACCATCGCCCGCGCCCTGAGCCAGGATCCCGACCTCCTTCTCCTGGACGAGTTCTCCATCGCCGTGGATCCGGTGACGACCATGCGCATCGAGGACGTCCTCAAGGAGCTGAAGCAGGAGATCACCATCGTCATGGTGACGAACCTGGTGCAGCAGGCGCGGCGG
>JALUUN010000537.1 GCA_027021325.1 Planctomycetota bacterium | reverse complement strand
TCGACATGCTGCGTTGCATCCTGTGCGGCTTCTGCGAGGAAGCCTGCCCCAAGGACGCGATCTTCATGAGCCAGGAGCTGGAGATGGCCGCCGCTACCCGGGAGGACCACATCCTGGGCCTGGACCGCCTGCTGCGGCCGCGCGCAGAGTTCGCCGAGCGCATGGAGTACGTGCGCGGCATCCACGAGCGCTGGAAGGACCCCTCCGCACTCCAGCGCCGGGCCCACGAGCGCTGGACGAAGCAGGCCCGCAGGAAGGAGCAAGAGGAAACCGCGGGCAGCGCAGGAGGTCAGACGTGATCCCCGCCGTCCTCTTCTATCTCTTCGGCGCCGGCACCCTCGCCACCGCGGCTTGCGTGGTCTTCGGCCGACGCGCCGTCGAGAGCGCGATGTGGCTGATCGCCTGCTTCTTCTTCCTGTCCGCCGAGTTCCTGCTCCTCGGCTTCCCGTTCCTGGCAGCACTCCAGATCATGGTCTACGTCGGGGCGATCATGGTGCTGTTCCTGTTCGTGATCATGCTCCTCGGCGTCCAGGGCGTGCAGCCCCTGCGCGGACGGACGGCGGTGACCGCGGGAATGGTGGTGGCGGTCATGCTGGCCTCGCTCGGCGTCATCGCCGCTGCCGGCCACGCCGGCCTCACGGAGCAGCCGGCACCGCCGGACATGGACGCCATGACACGGGCCCTCTTCACCGACTACCTGCTGCCCTTCGAACTCACTTCGGTGCTCCTGGTCGCCGCCATCGCCGGTGCCCTGACCCTGGGACGCAGCCCGCGCACCCCGGACCCCGCCGCCCCGCCGGAGGAGAGACCGTGATCCCCACGGCCCATGTCCACATCCTCGCCGCCCTGCTCTTCGGCCTCGGCATCCTCGGCTTCCTGCGCCAGCGAAACGCCATCATGCTCCTGATGTCCGTCGAGCTCATGCTGAACTCGGCGAACCTCAGTTTCCTGGCCGCCGCCCGCGAGCAAGGCAACGTGGACGGCGCCATGATGCCGCTCTTCGTCCTGGTCGTGGCCGCCGCCGAGGCCGCGGTCGGCCTGGCCCTGATCATCATCCTCTTCCGCAAGCGCGTCTCCCTGGACGTGGACCTCCTCCGCAGCCTGCGCGACTGAGCCGTGGACGCCCCCTGGATCTGGCTGATTCCTCTGCTGCCCCTGGCAGGCGCGGCCGCCAACGGCCTCCTGCACGCCCGCTTCCTGGGCGCCGGCGGCGGCGCGGCCCCGGAGCGCCGGGCCTCCTGGCTGGGCGTCGGCTCGGTGGCCCTGTCCTTCGGCGTCTGCCTCGCCGCCTTCCTGCGCCTCCTGGCCCTGGATCCCGAACAGCGCGTCCTGCGGGCGAGTCTGGCGCCCTGGATCAGTGCCGGCCAGATCGACGTCGCCTGGAGTCTCGCCATCGACCCCCTGAACGCGGCGATGATGCTTGTGGTCACCGGGGTCGGCGCCCTGATCCACCTCTACTCCACGGGCTACATGCACGGCGACCGGGGCTTCGCGAAGTACTTCGCGTACCTCAACCTCTTCGTCGCCATGATGCTCATGCTCATCCTGAGCGACAGCCTGGTCGGGCTGTTCCTCGGATGGGAAGGCGTCGGCCTCTGCTCCTACCTGCTGATCGGCTTCTGGTACGACGACGGCGAGAAGGCCGACGCCGCGCGCAAGGCCTTCGTCGTGAACCGCATCGGCGACCTGGGCTTCCTGATCGGCATGGGACTGCTCTTCTGGCAGACCGGATCCTTCAGCTTCGAGGCGGTCAACGACGCCGCCCGCTCCGGCGGAATCCCGTCCGGTCTGGCGACCGTGGCCGGACTGATGCTGTTCCTGGGATGCTGCGGCAAGTCGGCCCAGATCCCCCTCTACGTCTGGCTGCCCGACGCCATGGCCGGCCCGACCCCGGTCTCGGCCCTGATCCACGCCGCGACCATGGTCACCTCGGGCATCTACCTGGTGGCGCGCCTGGCCGACTTCTTCACCTTCGCTCCCGGCGTCCTGCCGGTAATCGGCGCGGTCGGCGCCGCCACCGCCCTGTTCGCCGCGACCATCGGCCTGGCCCAGCGGGACATCAAGAAGGTCCTGGCCTACTCCACCGTCTCCCAGCTCGGCTACATGTTCCTGGCCCTCGGGGTCGGCGCCTTCGGGGCCGCTCTCTACCACCTGATCACCCACGCCTTCTTCAAGGCCCTCCTGTTCCTGGGCGCTGGCTCGGTGATCCACGCCATGCACCACGAACAGGACATGTTCCGCATGGGGGGGCTGCGCGACCGCATCCCGGTCACCTTCCGGACCATGACCGTGGGTGCCTTCGCCCTGGCCGGCGTGCCGCTGTTTTCCGGCTTCTTCTCGAAGGACGAGATCCTGTTCCTGAGCGCCGCGAGCGGCGGCGGGGGCTGGCTGCTCTGGGCGGTGGGCCTGACCGGGGCGGTGCTGACCGCCGCCTACACCGGCCGCCTCCTGGCCCTGACCTTCTTCGGCGGGCCGCGCTACGACACCCGGAAGCTCACCCCCCACGAGTCGCCGGCCTCGATGCTGACGCCGCTCCGGGTCCTCGCCTTCCTGAGCGTCGCCGGCGGCCTCCTGGGCCTGCCCTTCCACCTGTTCACCCCCCTCCACGACTGGCTGCACCCGGTCCTCGGCGGCGCCGAGGCCGCGGCCCGCGGCGAGGCCCAGGCCAGCGCCGCCCTGGAAGCCGTCCTCATGCTCCTCGGCGGCGGCGCCGCCGTGGCCTCCCTCTATCTGGGCTGGAAGCGCTTCGTCCAGGATCCGGGCGAGGGCCTCCTCGACCCGCGCCGCGGCGCCCTGCGCCACCCGGCGGCGGCCTGGCACGTGGACGCCTTCTACACCGCCTTCGTCGTCGTCCCCCTCAAGCTCTTCGCCGCGGTCTGCGCCGCCTTCGACCTCCTGGTCGTGGACGGCGCCGTGAACTTCCTGGCCTGGCGCAGCCGCGAGTCCGCCGAAGGGGTGCGCAGCCTGCAGAGCGGCGGCGCCCCCGAGTACGCCCTGTGGATGGCCGCCGGCGCGGTGGTCCTGGTCGCCGGCCTGGTCTTCGGAGCGCTGTGATGTTCCGCGAGCCTCTCCTGCCCTGGATGGTCTTTCTGCCCCTGGCGGGGGCCTTCACGGTCCTGTTCTCGCCCCTGCGAGAGACCGGCCTGCGGCGCCTCGCGCTCCTCTTCTCCGGCGTCACCGCAGTCCTCGGCGCCGTCGCCTTCGCCGCCTTCTCGCCGGAGCTGAGCGGCTTCCAGTTCCGCTTCGAGCAGGACTGGTTCACCCTTCCGGGGCTGGACGCTCCCCTGCGCCTGGCCCTGGGCCTGGACGGGCTCTCGGTCCTCCTGCTGGCCCTGAGCGCCTTCCTGATGCCCCTGATCCTGGTCTCGGCCCCGGGCCACATCCGCCACCGGGTGCGCGAGTTCCTGTTCTGGGCGCTCCTCATGGAGGCGGGGATGATCGGCGTCTTCGCCGCCACCGACCTCGTCCTCTTCTACTTCTTCTGGGAGCTCTCCCTCATCCCCCTCTACTTCCTGGTCGGGATCTGGGGCGGCCCGAACCGCATCTACGCCAGCCTCAAGTTCGTCCTCTACACCCTGGCCGGATCCCTGGTCCTCCTGGTCGGGCTGATCCGCGTGGCCCTGGAGGCCGGGACCACCGACATCGGGCGTCTGATCGAGGCCGACCTGGATCCCGGCCTGCAGCGCTTCGCTTTCGCCTGCTTCGCCCTGGGCTTCCTGATCAAGGTGCCCGTCCTCCCCTTCCACACCTGGCTGCCCGACGCCCACGTCCAGGCCCCCACCGGCGGCTCGGTGGTCCTGGCCGGGGTCATGCTGAAGATGGGCACCTACGGGCTGATGCGCTTCGGCCTGCAGGCCTTCCCCGCCGGGGCGGTGGACTGGGCGCCCTGGCTCCTGCTCCTGGGAGCCGCAGGCATCGTCTACGGCTCGCTCCTGGCCTGGGCCCAGTCCGACATCAAGAAGCTCGTCGCCTACTCCTCCGTGGGCCACCTCGGCTTCGTCGTCCTCGGGACCTTCGCCGGCAACGCCACCGCGCTGCAGGGCGCGGTGCTGCAGGGCGTCAACCACGGCATCTCCACCGGCGCTCTCTTCCTCCTGGTCGGCGTCCTCTACGACCGGCGCCACACCCGCGCCATGGACGCCTTCGGCGGCCTCGCCCGGACCTTCCCGGCCTTCGCCTTCCTGCTGGTCCTGACCTCTCTGGCTTCCGTCGGGCTCCCGGGGACCAACGGCTTCGTCGGCGAGTTCCTGATCCTCATGGGCACCTTCGAGCAGCACCCCTGGCTGGCCGCTCTCGCCGGCCTGGGCGTGGTACTGGGCGCGGTCTACATGCTCGGCCTGTGCCGCGAGGTCCTCTTCGGCCCGGTCACCCACGAGGCGAACCGCCGCCTCGAACCCCTGCGCCCCCGGGAGTGGGCGGCGCTGGCGCCCCTGGCGGCGCTCATGCTCTGGATCGGCCTCTACCCCTCCCCCTTCCTCGAGCGCACTCGCTTTGCCTGCTTCGAGACCGCCGAGCGCCTGGCGCCCTGGCTGGAACGAGCCGGCGAGGAGGCGCGGCCGCCCGCCCCGGCCCTGCCCGCGACCCCGGAACCGGAGCTCCGCTGATGCCCGGCCCCCTGACCCCGAGCGACTGGCTCCTGGCCGCTCCCCTGCTGTGGCTGGCGGGCGGCGTGGTGGCGATCCTGGTCCTGGACGCCTTCCGGCCCGCGGCGCGCCACGAAGCCGGCCTCGCCTTCCTCGCCCTGTTGGGGGCCGCCTGGAGCCTCTGGCCTCTGGCCGAGGCCGCCGGGGAACCCCTGGAGGGCATTCCCGGACTCCCCGTCCGCGCCTTCTCGGGCATGCTCGAGGCAAGCCCGGGCAACGCCGTGGTCGGGCTCCTGTGCCTGGGTGCGGCCGCCCTGGCCGGCATCCTCTCCCTGCGCAGCCTCTGTCGCCTGGAGTCCGGCCGCCACCGGACCGCGCTGTGGACCCTGCTCCTGGTGGCGCCGGCGGGGATGCTCGTCACCCTGGCTTCCTCCCACTTCGCCACCCTCTTCCTGGGCATCGAGACCCTTTCCCTGCCCCTCTACGTCCTCTCCGCCTTGCGGCGCACAGAGGAGGGCTCCGTCGAGGCCGGGCTCAAGTACTTCCTCCTCGGCGCCTTCGCCTCGGGCTTCCTGGTCTTCGGGATGGCGCTCCTCTACGCCGGCACCGGCCGCATGGATCCCGGCGCGGTGACGGCGGCCCTGGAGGGCGGCGCCCTGGCCCGCGCCGGTCTCGGCTTCCTCTATGCAGGCCTCCTCTTCAAGCTCGCCATTGCTCCCTTCCACCTCTGGGTGGCCGACGTCTATCAGGGGGCGCCGACGCCGATCACCGCCCTCATGGCCGCCGGCACCAAGGCCGCCGCTGCCCTGGCCCTGCTCCACTGGGCACCGCCGGCCGGCCCCCTTGGAAGCGGCGCCTGGGCGCTGCTGGCCTGCGCCACCCTGGCCCTGGCCAACCTGACGGCCCTGAACCAGGAGAACCTCAAGCGCATCCTCGCCCTGTCGGGTGTGGCCCACGCCGGTCTCCTCCTCTTCGCCCTGGCGGCCCTCCAGGCCGCCCCCGGTTCCGGGGCGAGCGTCGAGGCGGCGGTGAACTTCTACCTCGTGGCCTACGGCGTCTCGGCCCTGGCCGCCTTCGGTGCTCTGGAACTCCTGGAGCGCCGGGCGGGCGGCCACGCCGAGGCCTCCGCCCTGCGCGGGCTGGGGCGGCGCTTCCCCGTCGCCGGGGGCATCCTCGCTCTGGCGGTCCTGAGCCTCGCCGGGATCCCGGGGACGGCCGGCTTCCTCGGCAAGTACTTCGTCTTCGCCGAGCTGGTCCGCTCCGGGGAGGTGGGCGTCGCGCTCCTGGGCATCCTCCTGACCCTGTGGAGCTTCGCCTACTACCTGCGGATCCTCGTCGTTCTGTACATGAAGGACGCCGCCCCCGCCGGCGGCCCGCCCGCGGTGCAGGACACCCCCGCTGCGGTGGCCCTGTGGGTGCCGGCGGTGCTGGTCGTGCTCCTCGGCGTCTGGCCGGCACCAGCCCACCTCCTCTGAAGGTCGGGCGCCGGCCGACCTTCCCCGCGGCCGACCTTCCCCGCGGCGGACCTTCCCCGCGGCGGACCGCACCCGGAGCTTCCCCGGCCCGCCGGCCCGGCACCTTCCCGGGCCGCTGGAACCCTCCGTAGAGTGGGGAACGTGCGCCTGCGCTGCTCCTCCGCCACCGCCCTCGGTCTGCTCGCCCTGGCCGCAGGCCTCCTGGGTTCGCGGCCCCGCCAGGAACCCGAGGCCTTCGCCCACGATCCCGCAGGCCGCGTCCTCGGCGCCGCCTGGACCGCCGCGGAGAATGCCTACGCCGCGGCCCTGGAAGCGGGCGCCGACGGCTCCCTGGACCTCGCCTGGCTGAGCTTCGAGGAAGGCGCCGGCGACCACCTGCACGCCGCCCGCTGGCACCCCGGCGAGGGGACACCGGGAGCGCCGGAGCCGGTGCCCGCAAGCAGGCTGCGGCGCGGCCCCGCCCGCCTCGACACGCCCTGCCCCGACGCGGCCGGCGGCCTGTCCTGGCTGGAGGACCACGGCGGGCCGGCGGAGCCCGCCTGGGCCTTCCACCGCCTCGGTCCGGAGGGCGGGGAATTCCGCATCGACCTCGGCCTCGCCGCGCGCGCCCTCCGCGTCTCCGCCCGCCCCGGCGGAGCGTGGGCTGCGGCCTTCCAGACGGCGGCCCCGCCCTTCCCCGGCGCCGCCCCGGGCTTTCGCATCGGCCTGCTCCGGGGCGATCCGGGAACGGAGCCCGAGTACCGGATCCTGCCCCCCGCCGGCTCCTGGTGCCCGGACCTCCTCCTGCGAGAGGACGCCCTCTGGGTGGTGTGGGACCGCCAGGAGGCCCGGGGCCACCGCATCCTCGGCCAGCGCTGGAGTGCCCGGGGCCCTCTCGAAGCCCTCGGCCCCATCCGGGTCCTGGCCGCCTCCGAGGGTTTCCTGGGCCGGCCTCGACTCGCCTCCGCCCCGGGCGGCGGCGTCTTCGTCGCCTTCGAGGAAGGCCCGCCCGCCTGGGGCGGCGTCTTCCGCGGCCGCAACCGTCTATGGAACAACGCGACGGACGAGCGCGGCCCCCTGCACCGCTGGAGCCGTCTGCGGCTCCTTCGCTGGGACCCCACAGGCGACCTCGCCGAACCCCGCGACCCCGTCCCGCAGCCGGGCTTCGCCGCCCAGGCCCGGGTGCCCGGCCGCCGGCCCGGGGCCCGGCGCCTCGGCGTCTTCTACGAGCGGCCGCGCCCGGTGACCGACGCCGCCGGCCGCCTGTGGCTGGTCTACCGCCACTACCGCGCGACCCAGCTCGCCTGCGCCGAGGCCACCCGCCACC
>JALUUN010000536.1 GCA_027021325.1 Planctomycetota bacterium | reverse complement strand
GGGCGCTGGGGAGGCGCCTCCTCAGGGAAGGTGCAGGAGGACCGGGATCAGCCCGTGGGCCTGCGCCGCGGCCAGGAACTCGTTGGCGGGGATCAGGAGCAGGGTGCAGGCCGAGCGCAGGAGGTGCGCCCGGAAGGCCCGGAGATCCACCGGGTGCTCCCGCTCCCGCATGCGCGGGGGCAGGCGCCGCGGGAAGATGCGGGGAACCCGCCGCCGGTACTCCTCGAAGGTCTCGCCGTGGTTGGCGTGGAGGATCCGCTCCTCCTCGCGGATGACGGGCAGGTAGAGGAGAGGGCCGAGGATCAGGACGCCCAGAAGCAGGCTGAGACTCTGCAGGAGCACGCCCGCGCTCAGGCCGATGAGGAGCGAGCCCAGGTAGAGGGGATTCCGCGTGACGGAGTAGATGCCCTGGGTCACGAGGTGCCGGCTCTTGCGCCCTCCCAGATGGAGGGTGGCGAGGGTCCGGAGGTAGAGGCCCAGGAACAGGAGGGCGTAGCCCAGGAGGTCGCAGGCCTGGTCCTGCCAGGTGCCCTCGGGCCACGGCCGGCCGGAGAGGATGGCGGCGGCTCCGAGGGGTCCGAGGGTCAGGATGCCGAGCCAGCCCCGGAGGTGGAAGACGCCCTGGGGCTGGAGGGGGGAGGAGACCGGAGGCGGGGCGGAGGGCGGACGGGTCATGTCCGTTGGGGCGGCGAAGCAGGGAGAACCCGAAGAGTATGCGGCGCGTGGATCCTTCCTCCCGCAGGCTCTTCCCGTTTTTTCGGCTCCGGCTCAGGACCCCAGGAGGGCGCCCAGGCGGTAGAGGGCGAGGAGCAGGGCGGCGAGGAGAAGCTCGCGCCGGCGCCGGCCCGGAGCGAGGAGCAGGGCGAGGAGCAGGGCCGGGAGGCTCAGGGCCAGGGCGCCCGCCGCGCCCGCGGGGAGGGCGGGAAGGCCGAGAAGGGCGAGGCCTTCGCGGGCACGGGGAGCCTCGCGCAGGAGGGCCTCGCCGAGGACGGCCCCCAGGACCGCCGGCGCCAGGGCCGGCTCCCCGCCGGCGGGCCGGAGCCAGGGCCGGAGGGCCCGGGCCAGGGCCGCAGCCAGAAGGAGCCCGCCGGCGAGGAGGGCGCCGGCCAGGGCCGTGTCCTGGCTCCGGGGTTCCAGGGGAGGTCCGAGGAGGGTCCAGAGGCCCTGCCCCAGGAGGACACCGGCGAGGAATGCCGTGGCCAGGGCCGTCCCCCGGCGCCGCCGGTGGAAGGCGAGGAGGACGAGGAGGGCCGGGAGCAGGGTCAGGCCCAGGGGCGGCAGGCCCGGAAGCCGGTTGCCGGCCGCGAGGGCGGCGGCCAGGCCGGGGACCAGGGCCAGGGTCCAGGGAAGGGGCGCCAGGCCCGCGGCGGCCGCGGCGGGCGGCGCCAGGAGGGCGGCGGGGTGCCGGACCGCCCAGGCGCCGAGAAGGCCGAGGAGCTCCCGGCCCCGGGCCAGACCGCGCAGCACCGGGAACTCCACCTCGCGCAGGCCGGCGCCGAGGATGTAGAGGCGCGGCTCCAGGGAAAGGCCCGAGGCCCGGACCTGCACCCGGTGGCCGGGGTTGCCGTCCTCGAAGAAGAGGTCGTAGCGGATTCCCAGGGAGGCCGGAGCGGTCTCCAGGGACAGGCGGGCCCGGAGGACCAGGCCCTCGACGGCGGCAGCGCCTGCCAGGCCGGCGGTGGTGCGGAGCTCGTGGCCCGAGAAGGCCAGGGCCTGGAGCTCCCCGTCCACGAGGAGGGCGAGGCCGCCCTCGTAGTAGGCCTGGATCCGGGGCCAGGCCTCCTCCACCTCCCAGGGGGCAAGCTCGCCGTCGCCGTCGGCGTCCAGGTCCAGCCAGGGAACCTCGAGGAGCGTCCGGCCCTGGCTCCGGACCTCGACCAGGACCTCGCCGCCGTCGAGGCGCAGGGCCACCTCGCCGAAGGAGTCGGGGTGGAGACGGCCGGGGAACGGGCCGGCCAGGACCGGGAGGAGGGCCGCGGCGAGGAGGAGGCCCAAGCCCGAATCAGCTGCGCGGACCCGGAAGGTCCGGCAGCACCGCTTCGAAGGCCGGGATCAGATCCGGATCGAACTGGCTGCCCGCGCCCTCGCGGATCGCCCGCAGGGCGTCGGCCTTGGTGGCGGCGGGGCGGTAGGGACGGGTCGAGATGATGGCGTCGTAGGTGTCGGCGATCATGACCAGCCGCGAGCCCAGGGGGATCTCCTCGCCCTTCAGGCCGTCGGGATAGCCCCGGCCGTCCCAGCGTTCGTGCTCGTGGCGCACGATGCGCTGGACCTCCGGGTAGTAGCGGCCGAGCGGTTTGAGCATGTCGTGGCCGTGCAGGGGATGGAGGCGCACGATCTCCCATTCCTCGGGGGTCAAGGGCCCTTCCTTGTGCAGGATCTCCCGGGGGACCACGATCTTGCCGATGTCGTGGAGGAGGGCACCGACCCGGATCTCGCGCAGTTCGCGCTGCCGCATCCCCAGGCGCCGCGCCATGAGGACCGCCGCCGAGGCGACCTTCTTCGAGTGGTCCTTGGTGTAGGGGTCGGCGAGCTCCAGGGAGATGACCAGGGTGTGGACCCCGCGCATGAAGCCGTAGAAGCTGGCGCGCTCCCGTTCGCGGCGCACGGCCTCCTCGGCCTCCTCCAGACGCTGGCGTGTTTCCTCGCGGACCTGGTTGCGTTCCTGGCGGTGGCGGACGGCGCCCTCGAGCTTCTGCAGGAGGCGCGCCGGCGAGACCGGCTTCACCAGGTACTCGTCGGCGCCCTCGCGCATGCTGCGCACGACCGTCGGCACGTCGTTGACGCCGGTCAACATGACGAAGGGCAGGGACTCGTGGCGCAGGCGCACGTAGCGCAGGAGATCCGTCCCGAGCATCCCCGGCAGGCGCAGATCCGAGAGCACGGCGTCGAAGGCGCGGCGGTGCAGGGCGAGGATGGCGCGCTGGGCGTCGCCGACCGCTTCGACCTCGCAGCCGTGTTCGGCCAGGGCGGCGGCGGTGAAGGCGCGCTGCTCGGGGTCGTCCTCGACCAGGAGGATCCGGCGCAGGCCCGGCGTCTGCTCCTGGGCCGGATCCGGAAGGCGGGAGGCGGTGGGCTTCAGGGCTCTGGGCGCGGGGTGACGGGGGCCGTCCGCCCGGACGGGCGGCGCTCCGCAGGCGGCCTACGGTGGCACAGGGGCGGGGCCGGAGTCAACCGGCGGCGCCTCGACGCCCGAGCGCCCGGCGGGCAGAATGGCGGGATGGAAGGCTACCGCCGGCGCTTGGTCCTGGGCCGCCCGGAGCTCGAGGCCGGCCTGGACGCCCTGGGCCGGCGGCTCGGCCCTGCCCTCGAGGGCCGCGGTGCGACCGCCGTCTGCATCCTCGGCGGGGCGGTGATCTTCGCCGCCGACCTGGTGCGGCGGCTGCCCGGAGACCTGCGCATGGACTTCCTGCGGATCCGCACTTACGGCAGCGGCACCGCCCCGGGCCGCCCGCCGGTGGCGGACTGGCTGCCGGACCGGGCCTCGGTCGAGGGACGGGAGATCCTGCTCCTGGACGACATCCTGGATACCGGCCGCACCCTGCAGGAGGCGCGGCGCCTGCTCCTGGAGGACCTGGGGGCGGCCTCGGTGCGGGCCGTCGTCCTGGTGGACAAGCCGGCGCGGCGGGCGGTGCCCATCGAGGCCGACGACGCGGTGCTGCGGCTGGAGGAAGACCTCTTCCTGGTCGGTTACGGCCTCGACCTGGACGGGCGCTACCGCAACCTTCCCGAGCTCTGGGCCCTGGAGCCGGCCGCCGCCGGCGCGGCGGGGGATTCCGCCTGAGGAGGCCGCCGTGGAGGAGGTCCTGGTCGTGGCCGACGACCTGGGGGGCATCCCCCTGGACGAGTTCCTGGCCCTGCGCTGGCCGCGGGTCGCCAAGGGTCGGCTGCGCGCCTGGGTGCGCCAGGGCGGCGTGCGCGTGGACGGCGGCCCCTGCGCGCCGGGTGACCGCCTGCGGCCGGGGCAGGTGGTCCTCGTGGAGCCGCCGCCCGAGCCCTGGCCGGAGGTGCGCCGCGCCGGCGGCCTGGAACTCCGGATCCTGCACCAGGACGAGCACCTCCTGGCGGTGGACAAACCCGCCGGCCTGCCGGTGGAGCCGGGGCGCTGGGGCGAGCATCCGGTGACCCTGACCGGGGCGGTCCTGGACCGGGCCGAGGGCGAGCGCCGCCCCGACGGCCTGCCCCGGCGCCGGCCCCGGGCCCTGCACCGCCTGGACCTGGGGACGAGCGGCGTCCTCCTCTATGCCTTGAGCCTGGAGGGCGAGCGCTACTACCGGCGCCTCTTCGAGGAGGGACGGGTCGAGAAGACCTACCACGCCCTGGTGATCGGGGAGGTCTTCGAGGCCGGGATCGTGGACCGGCCCCTGGCCCCGGACCGCCGCCGCGGCGGCTTGATGCGGGTGGTCGAGAGCGGCGGCAAGGAGGCGGTGACGGAGTACCGGCCGCTGCGGCGCTTCCGCGGGTACACTCTGCTGGAGGTCCGACCCCGGACCGGCCGCACCCATCAGATCCGGGTGCACCTGGCCAGCCTCGGCCACCCTCTGGCCGTGGACCCGCGCTACGGCGGGCGGGACCGGCTGCTCCTCTCCGAGATCAAACCGGGCTACCGGCGCAAGCCCGGCCGCGAGGAGAAGCCCCTCATCCAGCGCCTCACCCTGCATGCCCGGTCGGTCGAACTGAACCCTCTGGATGCCCCGGACGGCCCGCCCCTTCGCATCGAGGCCGCCCACCCCAAGGACCTGCGGGTCCTCCTCAGCAAGATGGAGAAATGGCGCCGTGCGCCTGAAGCGGATCCAGAATGACTTCCGGGTGTTCGAGGTCCTCGACGAGGACCTCCTGGGGCCGGGGCCCTGCACCCTCTACCGGGTGACCAAGCGCGGGCTCACGACCCTGGAGGCGGCCGCGGTGCTCGCCGGGCTCGCCGGCGTGCCGAAGGAGGCGGTCTCCTTCGCCGGGCTCAAGGACAAGGACGGGGTCACCGGCCAGTTCATGAGCGTGGAAGGCGGCCGGCGCGTGAACCACGACGAGGGCAGGTTGACGATCCGCCCTGTGGGGCCGGCGCAACGGCCGCTGACGAGCGCCGACAACCAGGCCAACTCCTTCGAGGTCGTCGTCCGCGACCTGCGCGCCGAGGACATGAAGCGCCTGCGCATCCACCTCGCGGCGGTGCGGCGCCTGGGGCTTCCGGCCTATTTCGACGACCAGCGCTTCGGCTGCCTGCGCCACGGCCAGGGCTTCATCGTCCGCCATCTCCTGCGCGGGGATCCGGAGGCGGCGCTGAAGGCTCTGCTCACGGCGCCCTCGCGCTTCGGACCGGAGGCCGTGGAGCAGTACAAGGAACGCATCGCCCGCGCCTGGGGGGACTGGGGGCGCCTCGCGGAGCAGAGCCGCGGCCGGCGCGGGCATTCGGTCTTCCTCTGGCTGCAGGAGCACCCCGGGGACTTCGAGGGGGCCCTGGTCCGCGGCATCTCCACCGCCGAGCGGACCATTCATCTCTTCGCCTACCAGTCCCACCTCTGGAACCGGGCGGCGAGTCTGCTCCTGCGCGAGCGGGTGCCGGCCGAGCGTCTGGGCTGGCTGCCCGGCGACGACGGGGCACTGCCGGTGCCCTATGAACTCACCGAGGAGGAGCTGGCGGAACTGCGCGAGCGCCGGCTCCCGCTCCTCGGTCCCGGGGTGGTACTCGGCGACGAGGATCTGCGCTACTACCAGGCGGTCTTCCAGGCCGAGGGCTTCCCCATGGAGCGCTTCCTGGAGCTCGACCTGAGCGGCTTCCGGCCCCAGGGCGAGCTGCGGGATCTCTGGATGTTCCCCTCCTTCCTGCGGGCCGCTCCCGCGCAGCCCGACGAGATCTACAAGCGCCGGCACAAGATGCGGGTGCGCTTCACCCTGCCCCGCGGCCGCTACGCGACCCTGGTCCTGAAGCGGCTTCTCATGCCGACGGCCGCCGGCGGCTCGCCTCTGCATGTCTGGGTCTCGCGCCATCGCATGGACTACCCCGGCCCCGACGGCAAGCGCCGGCCCCGGGAGGAGCACCGTCCGCGCCGCGGTTCCGCTCGCGAGGGTCCGGGCGGGCGCGGCGGCGGGAAGGGGGGCGGCAAGCCCGGCCGCCGCGGCCCCGGACGGGGCGGGAAGCCCTCCTGGAAGAAGGAGCGCGGGGCCGGTCCGGGCCGGGGCCGTGGCGCCGGCAAGGGCGCGGGTTCCGGCAAGGTCCGCGGTCAGGGGCGCGGCCCCGGGCAGGGCCCGAAGCCGGGCCGGCGGGCGGCGGGCGGGGGGCGCGCCACCCCCTTCGGCAGGCCGCCGGCCAGCGGCCGGGATGCAACGGCATCGGAGGACTGAGGGATGGAGGAGAAGGCCTTTCTCGGCGTCTTCGGAGGCAGCGGCGTCTACGACCTGGACAGCCTCGAGGAGGTGCGGAGCCTGGAGATGGCGACGCCCTTCGGCCCTCCGTCGGACGAACTGCTCCTCGGCACCCTGGACGGGGTGCGCGTGGCCTTCCTGCCGCGCCACGGCCGCGGCCACCGGTATCTTCCCTCGGAGGTGCCCTACCGGGCCAACGTCTGGGCCCTGCGCGCCCTGGGCGTCCACCGGATCCTGAGCATCTCGGCGGTCGGGAGTCTGGCCGAGGACGTCGCCCCGGGGGAGTTCGTCCTCGTGGACCAGTTCATCGACCGCACCTTCAAGCGCGAGACGACCTTCTTCGGGCGCGGGCAGGTGGCCCATGTGCCCCTGGCCGATCCGGTCTGTCCGGACATGCGGCGCGTGCTGCGGGAGCAGTCCGAGGCCCTGGATCTCGTGGTCCACGACGGCGGCACCTATCTCTGCATCGAGGGGCCGCAGTTCTCGACGCGGGCCGAGTCCGAGCTCTACCGTTCCTGGGGCTGCCGCGTGATCGGCATGACCAACGCCACCGAGGCGCGGCTCGCGCGGGAGGCGGGGATCTCCTTCTGCACCATCGCCATGGTCACGGACTACGACTGCTGGCACCCGGACCACGAGCACGTGACCGTGGAGCAGATCGTGGCCACGGCCCATGCCAACGCGCGCCGGGTGCGCGAGCTGGTGCGGCGGAGCCTCCGGCCGCTCGCCGATCTCGGGCCCTCGCCCTGGCGCCAGGTCCTGCACGGCGCGGTGATGACGCCGGCGACCCTCGTGCCTCCGGAGACCCGGACGGCGACGGAGGTCCTGTTCCGCGAGGATGACTGAGGCCCGGGGGGTCTGGGTCCCGGCCGGCGAGGGCGAGGGGACCTGGGAGGACCGGGGCTCGCGCTTCCTGGCTTTCGCTTTCCCGGTCGCCGGGGAGCCGGAGTTCGAGGAACGGCTCCTGGCCCTCCGCCAGCGCCACCCGAAGGCGCGTCACCACTGCTGGGCC
>JALUUN010000535.1 GCA_027021325.1 Planctomycetota bacterium | reverse complement strand
AGGAGCGTCTCCTGCACTCCCGAAGGGGAGCCCCACTGCAGCCAGGCCGCCCCCTCCGTCACCACCTCGACGACCTCGCCGCCGTCCGGCGCCGCGCCGGGCAGGACGGCGCGATAGCGGTCCGGCGGGAAGTACAGGATCTCGCGTACCCGGCCCGGACCGCCCGGCGCCTCCTCCTCACGCACCGCGATGCCGCCCGCCGCGGCCCAGGCCTCGCGCGGCCCGGCGAAGGAGGCGAGGAAGGCGTCGGGATCCTCCGCGGGAAGGGTCTCCCCGCCCGGGGGCGGCGGCCGCTCCTCCGCCCGCGCCCGGGCGGCGAGACGGAGGAGCTCGTCTTCCGGCGCCGCGGCGACCCGGTCCGGGAGCCACGACGGCCAGTCCGGGTCGGCTCCGGCCAGGAAGAGGACGGCGGCGAGGTGGAGGGCGGCCTCGGGATCCTCCACCCGGCGCTCCAGCTCCCGGCGCCAGCGCTCGCGCAGAAGGGACGGGCCCTCCCCGGCGTCCGCGGGGAGGAGCGAGCCGAGCCGCTCCGGCGGGACGGGAAGGGCAGGCCGGCCGCCCAGGGCCGCCTCGCCGGTGGGCGCCGAGGCGGCGGCCGGCAGGCCGGAGGGGGAGCCCGCCGCATCCGTCCCTTCCGCGTCGGCTTCCGCCGGCCGTGCGACGTCCGCCCCCGCCGGCCGCGCCCGGAAGGCCTCCCCGAGCCAGGCCGGGTCCACCGGCCCGCGCAGGGCCAGGAGGTCTCCCGAGGAGGCCGTCCGGAGCAGGGCCCCGATGAGGGCCCGGCCGTCCCGGGCCAGGGAGGCGCAGCGCCAGCCGGCAAGCCCGTCTTCCTCCACCCGCAGGAGCCGCGTCCCCGCCGGAAGCCCTGCCGGTTCGGGGACCGCCGCTCCGTCCGCCGGCCGCAGGAGCTCGGCCCGGAGCAGACCCGAGTCCGGGGCCGGCAGGACCAGCACCGCCACGCCCGCCGTCTCTCCGGCCCAGGGCTGCCAGCGGACCGGCGGCGGGTCCGGGGCACGGAGGGCGGCGGGTTCGGGCGCCGGCCGGGGCGGAGGCGGAAGCACCCGGGGCCGGGAGGCCTCCCCCATCTGGCAGGCGGAGGCGAGGAGAAGCGCAAGGGCGAGAGTGCCCGGCAGGCCCCCCCGCGCCTGGCCTCGACCGCTGGAAGAGGTCCCCGCCATGCGCCTCAATCCACTCCCGGGGAGCTGCGCCGCTCCGCCGGCCGCAAGGAGAGGAGGAGCTGCGGCGCCTCGAGCAGCCGGGCCGCCCCGCGGGCCGCCTCCTGCGGCCCCGCAGTCTCCAGGGCGCGGAGCCTGCTGGCGAGAGCAGCCGGGTCCTCCCCGGCGAGGCGCACGGCCAGGCGTGCGGGGTCTTCCAGTTCCTCCAGGAATGCGCGCAGGGCCCGCGTCCGCGCCTCCTCCAGGGCCGCCTCGCCGGGCGACGGCGCCTGGAGCGCCTGCAGGGTCCGCTGCACTGCCGCCGGATCGCGCCCGGGCAGAGGCGCGGGATCCTCCGGCCACAGAAGCGCTGCGAAAGCTGCCGGACCATCACCGGCCTCC
>JALUUN010000534.1 GCA_027021325.1 Planctomycetota bacterium | reverse complement strand
GGGGCCAGCTCCGCCGGGTGCTTTTCAACCTCGTCCTCAACGCCCGGGACGCCGTGGGCGGCCGGGGCCGGATCGAGGTCCGCGCCCGGCGCCGCCGGGCGGCGCCGGGAGACGTCGCCGAGATCGAGGTCCGGGACGACGGGCCCGGCATGCCCGAGGAGGTGCGCCTCCGGATCTTCGAGCCCTTCTTCACCACCAAGCCCCTGGGCCGGGGTACGGGCCTGGGCCTCGCCATCGTCTACGGAATCGTCCAGTCCCACGGCGGGCGCATCGAGGTGGACAGCGAGCCCGGGGAGGGGACGCGCTTCCTCCTCGTGTGGCCCCTGGCGGCCGCGCCCCGACCGCGGCCGGCTGCGCTGCCGGCTCTCGAGCGCGGCTCCGGGCGGGTGCTCGTGGCGGAGGACGAACCCGTGGTCCGCGACCTCGCGCGGCGCGCGCTCGAGGCGGCGGGCTTCGCCGTCGACGCGGTGGCGGACGGCGCCGAGGCGATCCGGGCCCTCGAGGGTCCCCCGGGCCGGTACCGGGCGCTCGTCCTCGACCTCGACATGCCCCGGGTCGACGGGGCGCGGGTCCTCGAGGCGATGGCGGAGCGGGGCATCGCACTCCCGACGCTGCTCATCAGCGGTAACCCGGGCCGGGCGGGCCAGGCTCCGATCGCGGCGGGACGCCCCATGCTGGCGAAGCCCTTCGGCCTCGAGCGGCTCGCCCGGTCGGTGCTCGAGCTCGTGGGGTCCGAGGGCGGGGAGCGCAAGCCGCCGGAGGCGGAGCTCGCCCCCGGCCGGGGCCGCACCCCGTGAACCGCAAGGTCTACATCCACGAGGAGGTCTCGATCCGCGGGGCCGCTCGCGCGCGCTACATGCACCACGTCACCGCCTGGTGGAGTCCCGTCGGCCGGGCGGAGCGGGGGCAGCTGTGCCTGGGCGTCTTCGGCACCGTGGGCAGCACCGGCCGCTGGCCGGAGGTGATCAACATCTGGGAGGAGGACGGCTTCGCGGGGCTCGCGCGGTCCTTCGAGCACGAGCTCTCGCACCCGGATCTCCAGGATCCCTCGCTCCGGGCCTGGTGGCGGCAGGCGGCACCGCTCCGCCGGGGCGGCTTCGACCGGATCCTCCTTCCCGCGCCCTGGAGCCCCACGGTGGAGGAACTCCTGGCCCGGGGCGTGCGCGGGGCGGTCTACACCCAGGAGATCGTCGCCGTGGAGCCCGGCCTTGCGGAGGCGATGCTCGAGGACTTCCGCGAGCACGCCCTGCCGGCGCTTCGGGAGGCGGCCGGGGCGGCGCTGGTGGGCGCGTTCCGGAACGCGCTGGTGGCGGACTCCGAGTGCGTGCTCCTCTGCGCGCTGCCGTCCTTCGCGGCCTGGGGCGAGCTCGAGGAGGCCCGGCGTCGGCCCGGCGCGATCCGGGACGGACTCGCGCGCGGCTACCGCCGCGCGCGGGACTACCGGCGCACCCTCCTCGTGGAGGCCCCCCTCTCTCCGCTCCGCCTGGGGCGCCAGCCGGAGGCGACCGACCGCCGGCCCCTGGACGAGGTCGACGGGGCCGGGTCGTGAGGCCCGC
>JALUUN010000533.1 GCA_027021325.1 Planctomycetota bacterium | reverse complement strand
GTACGGTCGCGCCCCAGGCGAGGAGCCGGGTCAGAAGGCGCCGCCTCATTCTGCCTCCGGGGCCAGGGCGAGGCCGGCCCAGTCCACGACGCCCCGGAGGTTGCGTTCGAAGCCCAGCACCCGGGACGAGACGAGTTCGGTGCCGGTCTCGAACCAGAGAGTCAGGACCGGCGCCTGGTCGAGGAGGCGCTGTTCGGCGGCCTGCAGCAGGCGGGCGCGCTCGGCGGCGTCGGCGGCGGCGCGGGCGCGGTCGAGGAGCCGGTCGTAGACCATGTCCGCCCAGCCGGTGCGGTTGTTTCCGGAGCCGCTGCGGAAGACCTCCAGAAAGGTCTCCGGATCCAGGTAGTCGCCGATCCAGGAGGAGCGGCTCAGGTCGTACTCCAGGGCGTTCTGGGCGGCCAGGAGCACCTTCCACTCCTGCACGGTGATGCGGATCTCCAGGCCCAGGCTCCGGCGCCAGTGGTCCTGGAGGGCCTCGGCGGTGTCGCGGTGGAGCTCCCCGCCGGTGGTCAGGAGCTCCAGGGGACGAAGGCCGCCGCGCTCCTCGGCCACGGCCTGGACCAGGGCGCGGGCGGTCTCCAGGTCCGGCGGCAGGCATCGGGCGGGCTCGTAGTCGGGCATCCACGGCGGGACCAGGGAGAAGGCCGGCCGGCGCCCTCCGCCGGCGAGGCGGGCCAGGGCCTCCCGGTCCAGGCTGAGGGCCAGGGCCAGGCGCAGGCGCGGATCGTCCAGGGGCGGGCGGCTGCAGTTCAGGCGCAGGAAGGCCGTCGCCAGGAAGGGGGCGGGGGCGTACTCCGGGCGGGGCGGCGGCAGGCCGCGGGCGGCCGCCTCCCGGGCGCGGCGCCGCTCGCGCTCCTCCAGGGCCGGCCGGGCGAGGGCGGGGAAGTCGGCCAGGAAGTGCGCGTCGCCGGTGAGGAAGAGGTTGAGGGCGGTGAACCCCGACTCCACGGTCAGGAAGTCCATGGCCGGCAGACGCACGCGCCCGGCGTCCCAGTACCAGGGATTCGGCTCCACCCGGATCCGGTCCCGGATGCGCCGTTCCGCCAGGCGGAAGGGGCCGGAGCCCACGAGGCGCGGGGGCAGGGGGTCGGCGGGCCCGCGCCGCCGCATCTCCGGAGGCAGGGGCGCGAGGGCGTGCCACGCGCACATCTCGGCGAAGCGCGGCCGGGGGTGGCGGAAACGGACCCGGAGTTCGCGGCCCTCAAGGCGCAGCTCCTCGAGGTCTTCCAGCCAGTTCCGGTAGGGAGCGGCGGTGGCTGGATCGCGCAGGCGGTGCCAGGACTCGACCAGGTCCTCGCCGCTCAGCGGCCGGCCGTCGGACCAGTGCAGGTTCTCGCGCAGGACGAAGGTCCAGACGCGGCCCGCTGGGTCCCGTTCCCAGGACTCGGCGAGGTCGGGCCGGGGCTCGAGGCTGCGCGGATCCAGACGGGTCAGGCCGGCGTGCAGAGCGGAGAGGACCCGCGCTTCGGGCGCGCCGGTCGCTCGGTGCGGATCCAGCACCTGGGGGTCGGAGCCGTTGGCGATGACGAGCCCCGGCGGCGGCGCGGGGACGCAGCCCGCCCCCGCCAGGGCCAGGAGCAGGCGCATCCAGGCGGCACTCCGTCGCACCCCGGGAAGGATAGCCGGACGCCGCCGTAGAATCCCGGCGTGGCGGCCGCGGCGCATCCGGAGGAGCCGCTCCTGGAGGTCCGGGAGCTCAGGGTGGGCCTTGCCGGCGTCCGCGGGCGGGCGGAGCGCGCCCTCGTCGACGGGGTCTCCCTGCGCCTCGAGGCCGGCGGCAGCCTGGGCCTTCTCGGAGAGTCCGGCTGCGGCAAGACGCTCCTGGCCCGGTCCCTGATCCAGCTCCTGCCGCCGGGGGTGGAGATCCTCGGCGGCAGCATCCGCTTCGCCGGACGCGAGCTCCTCGGACTCTCCGAGCGGGAGCTGGGCGTCCTGCGCGGCGGACGCATCGGCTTCGTCTTCCAGGAGCCGGCCCGGGCCCTGAACCCGGTCCTGCGCGTCGGCCGCCAGGTGGAGGAGGGGATCGAGCTGCACCGCCGGCTCGGCCGGGCGGAGCGCCGGCAGGAGGTCCTGCGCCTCCTGGAGGAGGCGGGGCTCGAAGATCCGGAACGCGTCGCCCGGGCCTGGCCCCACGAGCTGAGCGGCGGCATGCAGCAGCGCGTCATGCTGGCGGTGGCCCTGGCCGGGGACCCGGACCTCCTGATCGCCGACGAGCCCACCACGGCCCTCGATGTCCGCGTGCAGCAGCGTCTCCTGGAGCGGGTTCGGGAGATCCAGGAACGTCGTGGCCTGGCCTTGCTCTGGATCAGCCACGATCTGGCGGTCCTGGGGCGCATCGCCCGCCGGCTGGCGGTCCTCTACGCCGGACGCCTCGTGGAAGAAGGGCCGGTCCAGCAGGTTCTGGAGGCGCCGGCCCACCCCTACACCCGGGGCCTGCGGGCGGCGGTGCCGCGCCTCGACCGGCGGGAGCTGCCGCGGCCCGTTCCCGGGCGGGTGCCGCCGCCCGAGGCCTGGCTGCCCGGCTGCCGCTTCGCGGATCGCTGCTCCCTTGCGGCTCCGCCCTGCCTGGAGCGGCCGCCGCTTGCGGCCGTTCCGGGAGCCGGCGACGGGCACCGCGCCGCCTGCTGGTGGGTCCAGGACCCGCAGGGCTTCGAGGCCGCCCAGGCCGGGGAGGAGAGCCGGAGGTGACGGAGCTCCTGCGGATCGAGGGGCTCCGGGCCTCCTGGGGCGCGGACGGCAAGGGCCGGCGCGAGGTCCTGCTCGGCCTGGACCTGGAGCTGCGGGCCGGCGAGACCCTGGGCCTCGTCGGCGCCAGCGGTTCGGGGAAGACCACGCTGGGGAGGATCCTCGTCGGCCTCCTCCGGGCCGAGGCCGGCCACGCCTGGTTCCGGCCCCCGGCGGAGCGGCTCCGGGCGGATCCCGCCCTGGAGCGGGCCGTCTCCTCCCTGGGGCGGGACGGGGCCGTGGATCTCACCGGGCTGGCCCGGGCCGGTTCGGCGCGGGGTTGGCGGCCCCTGCGCCGGGCCCTGGGCCTGGTCTTCCAGGATCCGGGGGGCGCCCTGGACCCGCGCCTTCCGGTCTGGCGCAGCGTGGCCGAGCCCCTGGAGGTCCACGGCCTCGTGGAGCGGCGGCGCCTGCGGCCGCGCGCCGCGGAGCTCCTGGAGGCGCTGGGGATCCCCGCCGAGGCCCTGGACCGCCGTCCGTCGGCCTTCTCCGGCGGTCAGCGCCAGCGCATCGGCATCGCCCGTGCCCTGGCCACGGATCCCCTGCTCCTGATCTGCGACGAGCCGACCTCGGCCCTGGACGTGAGTGTGCAGGCGCAGATTCTGGAGCTCCTGGTCCGCCTCCAGGAGGAGCGGGGCCTCACGGTTCTCTTCATCAGCCACGACCTCGCCGTGGTGCGGCAGCTGGCCCATCGCGTGGCGGTCCTGGATGGCGGGCGCATCGTCGAGGAAGGTCCGGTGGAGGAGGTCTTCCAGGACCCGCGCCATCCGCTGACCCGGGCCTTCCTGGAAGCGACCCCGACCCTGGAGGCGGGCCCGGCGGCCCGCGGGAGGGAAGCATGAATCTCGAAGTGATCTTCTTCGACATCGACGACACCCTCTACGCCTCCTCGGACTTCGCCGGGCGGGCCCGCGAGCGCGCCGTCGAGGCCATGCTTCGTCACGGGCTGCGCGCTGCGGCCGAGGCGGTCCTGGCGGAACTCGCCGAGGTGGTCACCGAGTTCGGCTCCAACGACGACCGGCACTTCGATCGCCTCCTGGACCGTCTGCCCGCCGAGGCCACCCGCGGCCTGAACAAGGCGCTGCTCGTGACCGCCGGCGTCATCGCCTACCACGAGACGAAGTGGCGGGAACTCGGCATCCGGCCGCAGGCGCGGGCCCTCCTCGATGACCTGCGTGCCACCACAGAGGTCCGGGTCGGGGTCATCAGTGCCGGGATCACCGGCAAACAGATGGAGAAGATCCTGCGCCTCGGCCTGACCCGCTACCTGGACCCCGGTCTGGTCTTCATCACCGATCAGCAGGGGATCGCGAAGACCAATCCGAAGCTCTACCGGCGTGCGGTCGCGGCTGCCGGGGTCGCCCCCGAGCGGGCCATGATGGTGGGGGACCACCCGGAACGGGATGTCCATTCCGCCCACCAGGCCGGGCTGCGCACCGTCTGGCACCGGGGCCAGGGCAAGTACTCGGGGACTCCTCCCGCCAGCGGCCCCGACCATGTCATCGATGCCATCGGTGAGCTGCGGGGTGTCCTGCAAGAGCACTACGGACTGCTCCAGGACCTCCCCTGAGGCGGCGCTGGAACGGCGAGCCGGGCCGCCCCCCGGTCGGGAGCGGCCCGGCGCCGGCCGAGCTTCCCGGGCTCAGAAGCTCCGGTCCATCTTCGCGGCCTCCTCGAGGGCGTCGGTGATCTGGGCGCGGATCAGGATGATCACGTCCTGGTTCTCGTTGGCCTCGCCTTCGGCCTTGAAGAGCAGGCTCAGAACCGGGATCTTGGCCAGGAAGGGCACTTCGGCCCGCTGCTCGATGTTCAGGAGCTTCTTCAGGCCGGCGATGACCACCGTGCCGCCGTCGGGCACGGTGACCGTGGTGTTGGCGCTCGAGACCTGAAGCTCGGGGAGCTGCAGGGTGACCGGCGTGGTCAGACCCGCCAGAGAGGAGGTGAACTCGGGGATCGGCCGCAGCAGCGTGGCCACGGTCGGCCGCAGCTCCAGGGTGATCTTCTGCCGGTCGTGGCTGATCGTCGGACGCACGTCCAGGACGATGCCGTCGTTGACGACCCCGACCTGCGGGTCGGCGATGATGGCCGCCTGGGCGACTTCCACATCCATGTCCTGGACGTAGGTGATCTGGTTCAGGACGGTGATGAAGGCGCGCTGGGTGTTCTGGGCCGAGAGTGTCGTCGAGGTCAGCATCTGGGCCTTGTTCGACTTCTCGACCGCCCGCAGGATCATGGAGAGCTGGGTGTCGTCCAGGAAGGTGAACTGCATGGACAGGCCGCCGACCGGGCTCAGCCGCTCGGTGCCGTAGCTGCCGAGGATGTTCTCGGTGCGGGCGCGGATGTCGCCGTCCTCACCGTCGTCGAAGAAGGCACCGGCACTCGGGCTGGCCTCGGCTCCGGACTGCAGGCCGGCACCGTCGTTGTCCAGGCCGGCGCTGGCAGCGTCTTCCAGGCCGGAGGTGATGTCGTCCAGGGTGACCAGGTCGGTCGGCGGGCTGAAGGTGCCGCCGAGGCCGCGGAAGTCCACGCCCATCTCCTGGAGGAAGTCCTTCTGGATGGTCAGGAAGCGCGCCTCGATCGTGACCATCGAGGAGATGTAGCGGCGCAGGTCCTGGAGGAAGCGGGCGATCTCCCGTTGCACCTCCGGAGTGTGGTTCACGACCAGGAAGCCGTTCTGATAGCGGATGCTGACGCCCTCGACCTCGCTCCAGGTCTCGGGAGCAATGGACTCCTGGATCTGGGTCTCCAGGTTGTCCGGGTTGATGAGGCTGGTCAGCTCGCCGGTGACGCCGCCGAAGAGGGGCTCCTCGTCGCCGAAGGAGGACTGGCTGTCGGGAAGCTGGATCTCGGCGATCTTCGGACCGGCGAAGTCCACGACCTGGGCGGTGAGGTCCTGGACATCGTGGGCCTTCTGGACCAGGCCGCCGAGGGCGTCGGCGGCGGTGGTGATGTAGACGACGCCGTGGCGGAAGGTGTAGGTGACCTCGGGACCGGCCTGCTCCGTCACCACATTGAGGGCCTGCTCGACGGTCAGGGGGTTCGTGAGGTTCAGGGTGAACTCGATGCCCTCGGCGTCCACCGCCTCGACTGCGGCGGGGGTGACCACGAAGGGGATGTCGGTGTTGGCCCGGATCTGATCCATGACCGCTTGCAGGGAGGTTTCGCCGTCCAGCTGCAGGCCCGGGATGCGCTGCTTCTGGACCTCGGCGCGCAGGGCCAGGTTCTCGGGGCTTTCCTCCTCGCCGAGACCGAGGTCGGTGTAATGGCTGCGCAGCTCGGTGATCCGGTCCCAATAGTCCTTGTCTGGCATGGTGAGGGTCTCGGTGAGGAGCACGCGCGTCTCTTCGATGTCCTCCTGCCAGAGCTTGAAGCGCTCCTTGCGCAGTTCCAGGCGCTCCTCGGCGATGCGCTGGTGACGGGCCTTCCAGGCGGTGTCGCGGAGCTCGCGGGCGCGCTCGTTCAGGGGCTGCAGGCGCAGGATCTCGGCGGTCAGGTCCTCGACCGTCTCGAAGTCGTCTTGATCGAAGGCCTCGATGGCGTCGCTGAGCATCCGTTCCAGGCGCATCTCCTGCTCCCGGCGCATCTGCTCCTCCTCGCGCTTCAGGGCCTCGAAGGTCTCCTGCTTCTCCCGTTCCCGTTCCTGGGCCTGGGCCAGATCCCGCTCGGCCTGCGCCTGGGCCAGGGCCCCGTCCACGCGCACCGGCAGGTCACCCCAGTCCACCTGGAAGGGCGTTCCCTCGATGTTCGCCTTCGCCAGGCGCAGGGCGCCGATGGCCTCGTCGTACTCGCCGTCGGAGAGCAACTGGAAGCCCCGCTCGGCGTGGGCTTCGGTCTCGGCCATGATCTTCTGGATGCGCGCCTGAGTGATCTCGCGCAGGTTCTCGGTGGAGAGTTCGTAGTAGTCGGTCTCGCGGCCGAGGGCGATGCCGACCTGATTGAGGAGGCCGGTGACTTCGCGGTTGCCCGGGTCCAGCTGCCAGGCGGCGATGAGCTGGTTCTCCGCATCCACGTAGCGACCGTCAGCCATGGCCTGACGCGCCTGGCGCAGGTAGTTCTCGACGAGCAGGGCGTTCTTCTGCTCCCGCAGCTCCTGGACGGACCGAGCCTCCTGGATCGGATCCTGATCCGGCAGGAGCTCGGTGGGCTCCAGGGAGCCGGCACTCGCAGCGGCGGGCTTCAGGGCGGGCTCGGTCTCCTCCTGGGTCTCCGTGGAGGAGCAGGCGAGGCTCAGGAGGCCGAGAGCGGTGCAGGTCAGGCCGAGCTGCCAGACCGGCGCGGCGAGGAAGGGGAACGGGTTCTTCATCGAGGGTTTCGCGAAGCGAAGCGGAAGGGACGTCCCCGGGCCGGCCTGGGGGCCGGAGCCGGGACGCAGGGCAGCCGTCGGAAGGACCGGTGCGGGTTCCGGGATCCTGCCGGAGCGCCGCGGTGCGACGGGTGAATGTAGCAGCCCCCGGGGCCTCCGGCTACGCCCAATCGAAGGCCTTTCCGGCGGCCGGATCCGCCGCAGCCACAGGGGCTTGGGGGTGGCTGTGGAGGGGACGGGCGAGGGCGCGCCGGGCTTCCTCCAGGGCCGTGGGGAGCCCTTCGAGGCGGGACGCCTCTCCTGAGTCCCAAGGGTTCGAGACGGCCGGGCGGCGCCGGGGGGACCCCATGGCTC
>JALUUN010000532.1 GCA_027021325.1 Planctomycetota bacterium | reverse complement strand
CTCCGGCGCGACGGAACTCGAATGGCCGAGGGTGGGCTTGGAGGAGACGCGGGCCATCGCGCGTCTGCTCCAGGCCTGGCGGGAGGCGGCGGGTGCCGCGCCCACGCCCGAGGACTGAGCCTTACTCGCCGGCTGCGGCGGCCTGCTCCAGGGCGGTCCCTCCCGAGGATCCGCCTGTACCCGGGACACCGGCACCGAAAGCGCGCACGATCAGGACGGCCAGGACGAGGAGCAGGGCCGTGACCCCGACCTCCCGCCACTGGAGGCGGTCGCCGCTCTGGAAGAAGTCTGCGTTCTGCCAGTCCTTGCCGAGGCCGGCGGGATCCACCATGGGGCCGGGCCATCCGCACTCGGCACAGGGCCAGACGTAGTCGAAGGGCAGGGCCTCGCGGCAGTGCGGGCAGCCGGGGCGGAGCGGGGAGGAGAGGTCGCTCATACCGTCAGGGTCTCACAGCAGAGGGAGAGTATAGCCCCGGCAGGCTTCGGCCTTTCTGGGCGTTCTCAGTATCCGCGGGCCGGGTCCACGACGTTCAGGAGCGGCCGGCCGGCGCCGAAGCGGCGCAGGTTCGCCGCCAACAGGGCCCGCTGGCGGCGGCGGGTGAGTTCCGCGACGCCGGCGACATGGGGCGTGATCCAGACGTCCTCGCGCTGCCAGAGCGGGTGCTCCGGCGGGAGCGGCTCGGGATCGGTCACGTCCAGGCACGCGCCACCGAGGCGGCCTTCCTCGAGGGCCTCGACCAGGGCTCCGGTGTCGAGGAGAGCGCCGCGGCCGATGTTGACCACCAGGGCATGGTCGGGGAGGAGGTCCAGTTCGCGGGCGCCGATCAGGCCGCGGGTCTCCTCGGTGAGAGGGACGGCCAGGACCAGGATGTCGGCCTCCGGAAGGAGCTCCGGGAGGGCGGGTGCCCGTTCCACCCGCTCCACGAAGTCCGGGCCCTCCGCCCGGCTCCGGCGCGTCGCCAGGACGCGCATCCCGAAGCCATGGCCGCGGCGCGCGACCTCGGTGCCGATGCCGCCGAGGCCTGCGACCAGAAGGGTGCGCCCCTCCAGGGACCAGGCGCCGGCGGCGGCCGAGCGGTCCCAGCGGCCCTCGGTCCGGGCGCGTTCGAGCTGGCGCAGACGCCGCGCCTGCGCCAGGATCAGGGCGAAGACATGGTCGGCGATGGCCGGGCCGTGCATGCCCTTCATGTTCGTGATCACCAGATCCGGGCGGTGCTCCAGACCCGGCGTCCGGAGGAACCGGTCCACCCCCGCCCAGGGCACCTGGATCCAGGCCAGGGAGGAGGCGGCTTCGAGGAAGGAGGCGTCCACCCAGCGAGCGTCGGCGCCATGGGCACGCGGGGCGAGCTCCAGCGCCTGGGCCCGGTTCGCAGGCATGCGGATCTCCACACCCGGAGCCGCCTGTTCGAGGAGGGCGAGATCTGCCCCGGGGCCGGCCAGGAACAGGAGCGGGCGTTCCTCCTCCGGGGGGACGGCGACACGGGCGCCTTCGGCGGAGCCGATGCGCTCGCCTTCCTGGACCAGGGAGTCCACGGAATCGCCGGGATCCTGGCGCGGG